>JBCLEL010000405.1:0-2021 GCA_038913435.1 Chloroflexota bacterium | reverse complement strand
GCGCGCCGGCGGTATTGGCTTGCCGGCTGCACGAGCCGTTTCCAGCCAGGCTTCTTTGGCTCGTTCTAGCTCGGCCAGGGCTTGTTCGGGGGTCTCGCCAAAAGCAGAACAGGAATCGAGATCGGGAATGTCAGCGATATAGCCGCCATCCTCTTCACTGTAAAAAATGTTGATGTGATAGTGAGTCATTCTTCATCCTCCAACTTCAGATTGTAACGCTCAACCAGGCGCAAGAGCTGCCTAATTTGATAGGGTTTGGCCTCACCGCTAGCGTTCTGAAGATTGACCAGCTCCGGAATCGCGGGGTGAGTGAATATGTGATGACTCCCGCTGATTCGCGCTAATTGGAACCCGAATCCCTCTGCTAGGTTCCTTAGCTCGGAGAATGCAACGTTGCTCATGGCGCCCTGAGAGAGCCGGCGAAGCAGCCTTTTGCGATTCATAACGATGACTCTATTTAACCCAACATATCTGACGGTAAACTGGATTCTTCTTTGACGAGCGCCATCAGGTCCGGCAACGTGCCCTGGCGCGAGGCGTGATAGAGGTACTCCTGGGCCCAGCCGGCCGTTTCGCCGTAGCGTTGACGAAAAAGGCGGGAAACCTGGGTGTAGGTCTTTTCGGTCAAACTCTTAGTGCGAATCTGCATGCCGAACAGCGCCCGAGCCAACCGCCACAGGTGGGTGTCAACCGGCACCGCGCAGTCAAACCCTAGCGCGAGCAGACACACGCAATCGGCGATCTTAGGCCCGATCCACTTATAGCTTGCCAGTTTTGCCCTGGCCTCTTCATAAGGCATCCGCCGGATGGCCGGCAGTTCTTCGGCGAGGCCGTTGACCAACTCGCGGGCGATGGACTGCACGCAACGGGCGCGGTAGGCCATCGCGCAATCGTGCCGCAGCAGCGTCTCCGGCGCAGACGCGATCCGTTCTGCTTCTGGGAAGGAATGATAGGTGACGCCGGATATGGTTGCGATCTCCTCACCCAGTAGCAGTGTCATCATCTCCATTGAGTTGGCGATGCGTCCGACTGGATTCGCGCTGCTGCAAGCGAAGGTGAGGATCGTTTCCTCAGCCGGCTGCTCGGCCAGCCGCAGTCCCGGGTAGCGTTGGATCGCCAACCGCAACAATGGATCGTCTGCTGACCTTGCCCAACCGTCGAGGTCAAAGTCGGAGCGCAGGTAGCGGAGAAGCAACTGCTGATCGCCATTGTAGATACGGGCCAGCAGCCGGCCGTCCTGGGTATAGACATAGACAACTGCTTGCTCGATGGTGCAGACCCAACCCTGATCTAGCCGGCGCCAGCGGAACGCCTGGCCACAGTTGAAGGTGAGATCAGGGTTGAATTGAGTTCCAATAAACGGTAGTTCAGATTCGTCGAGGTCCGACCATTCAAGGACCGGCGTTTCTAGTGCATAATCAGACCACATTTTCGGGAATACCGTTTCAAAATAGTAAGTGTTCAGATTTCGGTGGGTGAGTTCTTCGCCACGACTTGAGGTGTGCCGGCCTTATGGATACTCGATCACCACGACGCGGATGCTTCTGTCTGGGAGCGCGGGCGTCCTCGCCCGCCCTGTTTGCAGGCAAGATGCCTGCGCTCCCAGACAGAAGCTCCTACTTTCCCCTCAAATCTGAACTGTTACTCCGGGAACATTTACCCGTCTAAAAGCGATGACACCAGCGCCGGCAGCGATAGAGCAACGAAGTCCGGCTGCACGTCGGGCCGGCTCAGGTCCTCCGGCCTAAACTTGCCGGTCTGCACCAGCGCGCTGCGGAGGCCGGCTTGCTGCGCGCCGGCAACGTCGGCTACTACGTCATCGCCGACCATCAGGACTCTATCAGCCGGCAGGCCGAGCGCCGCTACCGCCTGAGCGAAGAAGTCCGGCGCCGGCTTGCCGAACAGCCTGGCCTGCTGGCCGGTGGCGTATTCTAGGGCGGCGACGTAGGCGCCCGCGTCGAGCCATAGATCGTGGCCGACGCGCCAGTAGGCGTTGCGGTGGATGGCGAGTAGCTTGGCGC
>JBCLEL010000404.1:0-2024 GCA_038913435.1 Chloroflexota bacterium | reverse complement strand
CTTGTGAGCAAGCACAGGAAAGGGGTGATGCCTGACAAGTAGCATAGCAATAGTACGTCTGGTAGTGTCATAACTTAGGCGGTATCCATATTACGTCAAGAGTAAGGAGCAGATCTCAGATGTTATTTCGCAAATTGACCCGACGTTCGTTCCTAGCCGGCCTCGGGGCAGCGGCTGCCTTGCCGATCTTGGCAGCCTGTCAACCGCAGATCGTCGAGAAGATAGTTGAAAAGGAGAAGATAGTCGAAAAGCCGGTCGAGAAGATCGTGACCCAGATCGTCGAGAAAGAGAAGATCGTCGAAAAGATAGTCGAGAAGCCGGTTGAGAAGATCGTCGAGAAAGTAGTGGTCGTGACACCGACCGCGGTCCCCAAGCGGGTCCTACGGATGACCTCCATCGGTGGCCCCATGGCCGAGCGGTGGAAGCTAGATATTGAAGCCTTCCACAAGACACAAAATGAAATTCAAATCAACCTGGAGGTTGCGGGCGGCGCCGAGGAAGAGTACAAGTCCAAGTTTCCCCTGATCGCCGCCTCCGCTGATAAGCCCGACCTGGCCTGGTACTGGGTGGACGGCCGCCAGTATCAGGGGCTGGCCAATGGCGGTCTCCTGGAGCCGTTGGACGATCTCTACAAGTCGGAGGGCTGGGAGAAGGCTCTTCCCAAGGCTGCTCTCGACAGTTACACCAGCCCGGACGGCCGCCGCTACGCGGTGAACGAGGACGTCGTCTGGTACCCGATGGTCTACTACAACTTGGACGCATTCAAAAAAGCCGGCGTGGAGCCACCCAAAAACAAGATCTACTACACGAGCAAGGACGAGTGGTACGACGTCGTTAACAAGCTGCGGGCGGCCAAGTACCAGCCGCTCACCTACGGCGGCAAAGAAGGGTGGATCATCGGTCATAATCACGATGTCCTGCTCCAGCGGCTTATGCCCGAGGAAAAACTCAACGATCTATTCGTCAACGCGCGCAAAGGCGCCACCCCCAAGTACCGTTATACGGACCCGGACTGGCTGGCAGCCGACAAGATGCTGCTGGAGTGGAAGGACAAGGGCGTCTATGCCGATGGATACCTGGGCCGGAACTACCCTGAAGGCCGCTCGCTCTTCGTTCAGGGCAAGGCCGCCATGTACCAGGATGGCTCCTGGGCCCCGACCGCGGGAGTACTCTACAAGGAGGCCCCTGACCTGGAGTTCGGCTGGATGCTCTATCCACAGCTCAAGCCCGACATCAAGCCGAAGTTCCTGCTCTACGCTGGAAACGGCGTGATGATCATGCGGGGCGGCAAGAACGTCGACGCCGCCAAGCGCTTCATCACCTTCATCATGACCAAGGAGCGCCAGGAGGCGCTGGCGATGTCCGGACTCCTGGTTCCCAGCCGGATCGACCTCAACCCAGAAGTCATGAAATGGACCGGCCGGCACGTCTTCGACATGTGGAAGCAACTCGGCGAGGTGGGGACCATTATCGGCTGGGACGACCCGATCCCGGCCGAGCTCGCCCAGCGCAGCTTTATTCTCTTCCAGGAGATGCTCGGCGGCACCCGAAAGCCCGAGACGATCGGCGAGGAACTGGAGAAGGTTGCCGAGCGGCTGCGGAAAGGCTAAATTTGCCAGCGTATCAATGCAGCGCAGGTAGGCGCTGGAGTTCCTTCGCGGTGGCGGGTAGACTTCGCGGCGAAGGAAGTTTCCGCGCCCGGTGTAGGGGCGCTGCTTGCTGCGCCCAATGGTAGCACGTAGGGGCAGGGCAAGCCCTGCCCCTACGTTAGTTATCCTGGAGATGTCACCTTGATTGAGCGGCAGCAAATGACCGTGGAACGAATCAGCGCCCGGCCGGCGGCCGGCCCCAGGGCTATCGCACGGCAGGTCTACCGCGGCCGAGTCGCCTATATGTTCCTGGCGCCGGCTGCCTTCTTGATGCTGTTGTTCATCGCCTACCCGCTGGTAGAGTCTCTAGTCCTAAGTCTCTATAAGTGGGACGTCCTGACGCCCCGACAGTTCATCGGACTGCAGAACTTTGAG
>JBCLEL010000403.1:0-2029 GCA_038913435.1 Chloroflexota bacterium | reverse complement strand
GTGGGCGCAAATCAAACATCGGTGACACATGGCGGACAAGACTCAGGTGCTGTTTCTCTGCACCGGCAACTCGGCCCGTTCGCAGATGGCGCAGGCTTTTCTCGAATCGCTTGGCGGCGAGGACTACGATGCCCACAGCGCCGGCTCTAGTCCGGCGGCTGCGGTGAACCCGCTAGCCGTAAAAGCGATGGCGGAGCTAGGCATCAACATATCCGACCGTCAACCCAAGCATTTGAACGTCTATCTCGGCCAGAAGTTTGAGCTCGTGATCACAGTGTGTGATCGGGCGCGCGACGCCTGTCCGGTTTTCCCCGGCGGCCAGCGACAGCTGCACTGGAGCTTTCCTGATCCGGCGGAAGCCATCGGCACGGAAGAAGAACGCTTGCAGGTATTCCGCCAGGTAGGTGACGACATTGGCGCTCACATCCATCGTTTTCTCGAAGCGAGTAGTCGCCCCGCCAGTATCAATCCGGATCGGCCACCTCACTTCAATGTGAAGTTGTAGGTGAGGTAACCCGCATAAATTAATAAAAGCGTTAATGCCTCCAGCCGGCCGACCTGCCGGCGCAAGAAAAACAGCACTAGCAGCGCCGATACCCCAACCATCACCGGCAAGTCAAAGCTGATTGTCGCCTCATCCACTGGCAGTGGCGCGATGACGGCGGCTAGACCGAGTGCAAACGTCAGATTGAAAATGTTAGAGCCAACCGCATTGGCGGTGACGACGCCGGATCGCCCCTTTAATGCGCCAACCAGCGAAATCGCCTTATCCGGCAATGTCGTGCCGATTGCCACCAAGGTCAATCCGACGACGAACTCAGACACCCCCAAAGCCTGAGCGAAGAATATGCCTGCTTGAACCACCGCCAGCGCTCCGACCAGAACCAACAGCAGGCCGGCGGCGGTGATTGCCAAATCGCGGCGCAGACTACTCCGCTCGTGATCGTCGCCAACCTCCCGCTCGAACGACTTGCGGAGTACCCCCTGGCGCAAAGCATAAAGGAGCAACCCAATATACGCCGCAAAAACAACCAGCAGGGTAATTCCCATCAGCCTACTGACCTGCCCACCGGTCATCACCAGAGTTGCGCCGCCGGTAATCGCCAGCATCACCAGGGCGTAGATGCGATCGTCGCGGACAATCTGGATCGGTCGAGCCAGTGGCCCTAACGCGAAAGACCCGGCTATGTTAGCGATGTTTGATCCGATGAGGTTGCCGACCGCGATGCCCAGGTGGCCGGTTGCGGCGGCCAGTGACACCACAATCAGCTCCTCCCACTCCATTCCGGCCGTGAGCAGTCCAACGACGGTTTCCGAAGCGCCGGTGCGTTTGGCCAGCCGGCCAACGCTGCCGGTAAAAAGGTCAGCGCCGCGTTCAAGCAGCAGCAGTCCAACCAGAAAGGCCGCTATGTAGGCCGGCAGTTGCCAGGGCAAGGGCTATGAGTCCAGGCCCAGAGCGTAACGCAAGGCGTTATCTATCGCCTGTCGCTTGTCTTCGTCGAGTTGAGCGACCCGTTCAGCCAGCCGGTTGATATGAATGGTCGTAATCGTATCTAAGTTAGCTACGCAGCTCTTGGGCAGACCATCATTTGGGCCAAGCGTCACCTCTGACGGGATGTTGCGAATTTGAGTAGTCACTGGCGCCACGATGATTAGTTGGCGTACGGTGTAGGCGCTGTCCCTTGATAGCAAGACGACAGGTCGGGGGCCGGCCGGCGCTGGCAAATTGGCCCACCAGATCTCGCCGCGCTTCAATCCCACGCTACCTTTGAGAGTAGCTCGACGCCAGCTCGGTCAGCGGCTTCGATCTCCTCTGGTGTTTCCGGGTATCGGAGATAGCCGGCCTGATATTGCTCTTCTGCCTGAGCTAGGCGATTCTGTCTGAGAAGCTCTTCGGCTGCCCGGCGGAAAAATTCGCTCCGGCTCTCGCCGCGCTTTTTGCGGTCCTTTTCTATTTCTTCCAACACGGATTGTGGGAGACTGATCCCAATTCTTGCAGTGCCACTCATTTCGGACATTCCTCTGGGCC
>JBCLEL010000402.1:0-2035 GCA_038913435.1 Chloroflexota bacterium | reverse complement strand
CCTTGTCGAATACAGTGCCACCGTTGCTCATCAAGAGGCCCCACTGGAACTTCTCCCCGTGGGGAGGGAGCAGACACTGAACCATCCCGTAGCGATTGGGCGGGTCGTTCAGCTTCATGGCCGCATCGTAGTACTCGTCCCAGGTTAGGGTATATTTGGTGTTGAGGTCTGGAACCTTGATTCCCTTCTGCTCGAATAGGTCCTTGCGGTAGAATGTCAGATCGGGCCCCATGGTGAATGGCACTGAGTAGTATTTGCCTTGCCAGAGCTGGAGGACGATGGCAGGCTCAAAGAAAGCCTTGTCGCCGCCAAGCTCCTTGATCACATCGTCGACTGGCACCACCGACCCCTCCACGCCCTGCTGGATGTAGACGCCGTGGGCGTAGATGTAGGTGAGGTTCGGAGGTGAACCAGCCGCGATGGCCGCCGTAACCTTGACTGGCGCGTCAGCGTAGCTTACGAATTGATAGTCAACCGTGGTATCGGCGTTCGCCTTTTCGAAGTCGGCCATCACCTTCTTCCAGACATCAACCATCGTCGGCAGAGAAGCCTGGCTCCAGAAGGTAATCTTGCCAGGCGCTTTTGCCGCTGGCTGGATGACGGTGACGACCTTCTCGACGATCTTCTCCTTCTCGATGATTTGGGTCACTACCTTCTCGACCGGCTTCTCGACGATCTTCTCCTTCTCTACGATTTGGGTCACCACCTTCTCGACCGGCTTTTCGACTATCTTCTCCACTACCTGTGGCTGGCAGCGGCGAGAATCGGGAGTGCAGCAGTCGCACCAAGGCCGGCCAGAAATGAGCGACGTCTTAACTTACGAACGAACAGCTTCTCTCTCATATCATTCCCTTCCATTGAAATAGTTTGTCGAACTACGCGGTTATGCACATCGTGCTGACTAATGATTTTTGCTTGTCAGGCATCACCCCCTTCTTCAACGGCTAAGATTAGCGGCACTGGCCGCGCTCAAGCTCGCGATCTGGCCCCGAGGGCTATACTGCGCCCGCGCGATCACCTCCCTGACCGGTCGCTGCCTTATTCGCCGCCGCCGACCGCGATGGGTCTCCCCCCTTGGAGTGATGTTTTCTTAATGCCGCGCTCCCCAAATCAGCGAACGCCGGCCAGCACTCTATCGCTGAGCGGTGATGCTCCTGTACCGCTTTCACGACCGTATCAGGGTCCCGCAGCCTGTATGCCTCGAGGATTGGCTGATGCTTGATCTGCTGATGGATAGCAACAATGTCACCGGTGACAAAGGCCCGATAGAAGACAGTCGCCATCTGGGTGTCCACCGACTCGTAAAGTTCTAGCAATACCGAGTTGCGAGACGTCGCCATAACCAAGCGGTGAAAGGTCAGGTCCCAATGATGGAAGCTGCGAAACGCCTCATAGCCACGCGCCTGACACGCCTCTTCGATTCCCGCGCAGGCTTCCTCCATCTGTTCGACCTCCGGGTCGGTCACCGTCGCAGCGCCCAGTTTGGCCGCCTCGCTGTGAAGACAGCTCGACACCTGAATGAACTCTCGGATCCTTTTATTGTCAGCAAACGGCGCAGTCCTAAACCCACGCATCGGCTCGTAGGTCACGAGCCGCTCCTTCCATAGTCGATTGAGAGCCTGCCGTACAGGCGTGATGCTGACATCCAGGTGCGAGGCAACCTCCTCTATCCGGAGGGGCACATCGGGAGAATACACCTGCTCCACGATCAATTTCTTGAGGAGATCGTAGACCTGGTCAGTGAGAGCCTGTCTTTTGAAACCTAGCACGCGAGCTTCAAGCATTCTTAACCCTGACTACAAATTCGGCATGATATATTTGGCATTATGCCGTATATCAGCATCCACTCCATTGATTGTCAAGTATCGAATTCCCCTGAAAACAACCATGCTCGCTTGCGCGAGCGCCACGGATGATGAAAATGGTTCTGACACCGGGCGACCATTTTCGGGAGAAATAGGTTCATCGGTAGCGCGGGGCCTTGTGCCCCGCACCCAGCCATTGCTCTGAAAATGAGCTTTCCGGCTAGCCGAAA
>JBCLEL010000401.1:0-2044 GCA_038913435.1 Chloroflexota bacterium | reverse complement strand
CGACGATCCCGACTGTCGCCGCTATTAGCACGAAAACCAGTCCCAAGATTCGTCTGAAACTCCAACTTTTTGCCGGCTTTTTGGTCGGCATTGCTTCTTGTTCTGAGGTTGGAGTACGTGGCGGCGGGGGTGATGGTGGTGGCTCAGGTTCAGGCGATGGGGAAAAGTCAGCTTCGGGCCGCCGGCTTCGGTCATATCCGGCCCGTTTGAACGCATCGCGGAGCACTTCATAAGCAGCGTTCAATTGCCGCATTTTCCCAGTGGCATCCGGCGACTTGTTCAGGTCTGGATGCCACTTGCGAGCCAGCCGGCGATACGCCGCCTCGATCACCTCAGGGTCAGCGGAGGAATCAACCTGCAATACCTTGTATAGATCGTCTTCCACTGGCCAACCTCATCCGCCATCCAAGGCGGGCCGGCTATAGCCGCTGGCTAGGGCACGATACGCCAGCCGGCCTTAGTTAACCGGCGGGCCTGCGGCTCCATTTGGCGGATCTCGACGTAGGTGTTCTGAATCTGCACTATTCTACGGTTAATCAGGTTAAATAAGATGACGCCGGCCTTGGCCTGGCGCAGGCTGGACTCGCGGGTCGCGCTGTCAATGATGCGAAAGGGCGGCCATTGATGCGAGGGCAGGTGGTTGAAGGCGGTCTGGACGGATGCAGAGTTGCCGTCAACGTTGTGCTCGTCGAACACCGCCAGACCGCTCTCGACCTGTTCCAACAAGTGGGGATACCGGCGGCTGGCGAATTTCAACAGATCGCCGCCAGTAGCGGCGCCGGCGATGCAGCCGGCCAGCAGCCATCGCAGCGCCGCGCAGTCCCAGACAAAGCTGATCCCGCCGGCCCGGTCAATGATCGTATAGCGCATCGCATCCATGGTTCCGTCGTCCTGGGCAGTGGTACAACCAGATAATACCACCACCGAGCGTTCCGCCGGCAAACAAAAAGCCCAAGAGTGCGACCTCTTGGGCTTACAGCGGTGAGCGTAATTATCGCAGCACGGGGCCTTGTGCCCCGCCCCCGCCTATGCAGGGGACAAGCCCCTGCGCTACATTCTACTCACCTGGCGAATGAACTGACTGATTACCGCTCGACGGGCACGCCGACCATGCTGCCCCATTCGGTCCAGGAACCGTCGTAGTTGCGGACCTTGGGATAGCCGAGCAGGTACTTCAGGACAAACCAGGTGTGCGATGACCGCTCGCCGATCCGGCAATAAGCGACGATCTCCTTGTCCGGCGTGACCCCCTTGCCCTGGTAGAGGTTACGCAGATCGTCGGCCGACTTGAAGGCGCCGTCGTCGTTGACCGCCTGGCCCCAGGGGATATTGGCGGCGCCTGGTATATGCCCGCCCCGTTGAGCGCCTTCTTGCGGCAGGTTGGCCGGGGCCAGCAGCTCGCCGCTGTACTCGCCTGGTGAACGTACATCAACTAAGCCACGATCAGCCCGTCCAATGCTTTCTAGGACGAAATCCCGCAGTGCGCGGTTGCTATGGTCTTGCTTGCTTACGCGATAGCTCCCCGCCTTTGGCGCCGGCTTTTCGGTGGTGATGGGCCGGCTTTCGGCGACCCACTTTTTGCGGCCACCGTTCATCAACCGGACATCTTCATGGCCGGCCATCATCAACTGCCAGAAAGCCCAGGCTGCGAACCAGTTATTGTTGTCGCCGTATATGACAACGGTGTCGCCGTTGCTGATACCGGCCTTGCTCAATAGGCTAGCAAGCTGCTCCGAGCCGAGAAGGTCACGCCTTGGCTGCGAGGTGAGGTCGGTCTGCCAGTTCCAACCAACTGCGCCTGAGATATGACCGCTGTCGTAGGCGGCGGTGTCCACGTCCACCTCGACTAGCTTGACCTTTGGGTCGTTCACATGCTGAGCTACCCATTCGGTGTCCACCAATACTTCCGGATGCGCGTAATTCGATGCCATGATCTCCCCCTTAACCTACAATTTTAGTGACATAAGCATGGCTTATAGCCAGCCGGCGGCTGAGGAATTGATTTGATTATGTATTAACTAGCTAAACTTTGTCAATGCTCCGA
>JBCLEL010000400.1:0-2046 GCA_038913435.1 Chloroflexota bacterium | reverse complement strand
AGGCTTAAAAGCCGTTGTGATAATTTCACCCTAAAGTGCGTTGACCACAGCCGCATCATAATTTGCAAACGTTGGACTTATGGAAGACGCTCAGCCTGAGACAACCCAAAAGAAGGTCAAGCCCAAGCCGCTGGCCGAGGTACAGATTAATGCCCGTTGCTTTGTCCGCGATGTGGAAGAGCGGGACCTCGAACGATTAACCTGGTTCGGCACGTTGGGCGAGTTCCGCGATTCGATCCGGGACAACTTTCAAGCCCATGTTGAGGGGCGCCGGCGCTATCTGGTCGCCGACCTTCAAGGGTTCCCGATTGGCCAGACGGTTGTCTCCTTATGAGAGGCCGTCGGATATGCCGGCCGACGATGGCGCGACCGCTTATCTATACGCCGTGAGGGTGCTAGCGCCCTTGCGTAGTAAGGGTATTGGCACTGCGCTGATGAAAGCAACCGAGGCGGCGGTCCGCGAGCGCGGCTGCACGCGGGTGCGCCTGACCGTCCAGGTGGTAAACACCCGCGCGCAAAAGATGTATGCCCAAATGGGCTACGAAGTCGTTGGCACGGTGATGACCGGCTTTTCATTCACCGACAGCGAAGGCCGGCCCAAGAAGGTCAACGAGCCGGCTTTTGTCATGGAACGGGTGATTGGCCGCTGATCTTGTTACGCAAACCTACATATATTACGAAAATACATACAGATAGCTATAATGTCGCTGGAGGGTACACCGATGGCGACCAAGACGCGCTCGCTGACCGAAGATCTCGAACAGCTATTCTCGGTTGAAGAGCTAGCGGCCTATCTCAAGTTCAAACCTGCGACAATCCGGGCAATGCTGCGCCGGGGCGAGCTTCGCGGCTTCAAAGTTGGCAAGGAATGGCGCATACCGCGCACCGCTCTAGCTGACATCGCCTTTGGCATCTGGCGCGACCGGGAGGACCTGGCTGATCCGGCCGCTGCGGTCGCGCGTTGGCGCGAGGAAGACCAGTTGAAGCCAGATGGCACTCGTAAGACACGAGATGAATATTTGAAAGAGCTAATAGCTTGGAAAGACGAGGACTAGTCCCCAACTACATTCTCGTTGATACAGGGCCAGCAATCGCTTTGCTGCGAGGCGACCGCCAGATCAGAGGGGCGCTAACGTCTCGTTCGCTCACGGTTTATTACACACGCACCACTCGCCGAGAACTTCTCAGCCGCACCAGCGCAGGCCAAAAGAGGAGACAAAAGCGCGTGCTCTCAGCTTTATTCAGCCTTTGGCGGCCAATCAATCCCGACAATCAGATTCTTACCTTGTACGACCAATTGCTGAATGAATACCGCCAACTAGAATATCATTTGCCAGATGCGATGATAGCGGCGACAGCGCTGGCAAAACGTTTGCCTCTTTTCACGTTTAATCATCGTCATTTCAACTTCATCAGCGGGCTAAACATAGTGACATTGGACGAAGTGGTACAGATAACGAGCGTGGAGGGGCCGGCTGATGCCTAGCCGGCTGTTGCTCGTCCGGCATGCTGAAACGACCTTCAGCGCCGAGGGACGAGTGCAAGGCTGGCTCGATGTCCCGCTGACCGAGCGCGGGCGCCGGCAGGCAGAACTGACTGCTCAGGCGTTAGCCGCCGCCGGGCCGATTGACTACTTTTATGCCAGCACATTGCACCGGGCCAGGGAAACCGCGGCCGCGATTGAGGCAGTCCTGGGCCAACAGGCGATACCCCAGCTCGATCTGCGCGAGTGCGACGCCGGTAAGGCGGCGGGAACGACCTGGGACGATTTTGTCGAGCGCAATCCTGAATGGCGCCAGCGGCTAGAGATCGAAGGTTGGCCGGGTGGCGAGAGCTTTGCAGCATTTCGCCAACGGTGTTATGACTGGATTGACCAGATAGCTGAGAAATATCCGACAGGCAAGGCACTCATCGTTTCTCACGGCGGCGTGATAAGCTACATCATCGCTCGGTTAATCCAACCTGACCTGAGGGACTATCCTAGCTACGCTCTTGGCAACGCTAGCATCAGCGAGATGGTCAAAGCTGATGGGGAGTATCGGCTAA
>JBCLEL010000399.1:0-2047 GCA_038913435.1 Chloroflexota bacterium | reverse complement strand
TAGCGAAGCTGAGTCCAAGATAAGCGAATCTGGCCTAGAAGCTGTTACCGATGTAGTAGTAGCTGCTGTCTGGGACCTGTACGAGCAAGGCGCTCCAATCACCGAAATCGCTGTCGAGCGTGAGATTGATCCTGAGATCGAGACTCGTGACGTTTTAGCAATCACCGTTTGGATACACAATTTATCTCCGAAGGAAGCATCGTCATTCTGGAAATCGCTTTACAAACGAGTAAACCAGCAGTTGGAGAGGTTGTCCTCTGAAGATAGGGAGAAGTTTAGAACGATGGTTTCATTGGGGGTAGACGTTGATTAGCCGTCAATTTGATCCTATCAACTTCATCGCCATAGCCGACGGCTTATTGCGTGACTTCTCAAATAACCCTACAGTGACGTCTCAGCTGGACCAAGCTAAAGTCCGAGCCAGCGTTGGAAGATCGTATTACGCTGCCTACCTTCTCGCCAGGGAAAAGCTGCTTTCCCTTGCGAGATTCACTCCCACTGGAACTCACGGAGATCACGAGTTGATCGTTCAAGCTCTAGGCGGTGTCGGCTCTGAATTGGGTGGCAGACTAGATCGCCTAAGGTCGAAGAGAAACAAAGCGGACTATAACCTGAATCCACGTGGTTTCACACTTCAGTCTGGGCAGCTTTGGCTTGAGACCGCTCGAAACCTAGCACAGGAGATTGCTAATCTGAGTTGACTATGAAGTATTCACTCTTCGTGCGTGGGGAGATGATAGATGGGGAGTCCGGCGCCTCATCCTTACAAATCAATACAAGCAAGGAGAAAGCGGCTATGACGACGCGACTTGCCCGTTTCTGGGCGCTGCTGGATGCCGCCGGTCTCGATGGCGCGGTTATCAGCCGCCCGGAGAACCTGTACTACCTTACCGGCGTTGACACTGCCGCTGGCCGACCGGTCTTTGCTGTCGTCGGCCCTCAGCGCACGGTGGTTGTCGTGCCCGGCCGGGCTGCATCGCCGGTGCCCGACATCGAACTTGTAGGATATGGCGTCCCAGGAATGGTGATTGATCGGGTCGCCGATGTTGACCGGGAGAGCGCGGCTGCTCTTCGGCAGGCGATTGACCAGGCTGGGCTCCGTGACGCCCGCATTGGCATCGAAGACTCGGCTATCAGTTTTCTCCATACCAACGACCTGACCCGGCTCGCCACGCTAGTCCCACTGCGCGGCGAGGTTGAGGCGCTCCGCCGGCCGAAGGACGCCGATGAGCGCCGACTGATCCAGGAGGCCATCCGCTGCAACGAGGCCGGCTTCGACGCGGCCCGGCTTGCCATCAAGCCGGGCGTCAGTGAGTTTGAGGTATTCCTCGCCGTGGCGGAGGGTATCCAACGAGCAGCCGGCGTCGGTATTGATCTCACCAGTGGGACCAATGGCTTCGCTTCCGGCTCAAAGACTGCGACCGGAGGTGGCATCGCCGACCAACGACAGCTAGCGCACGGCGACCTGATGATAATTGATGTTAACCCTGTCATTCATTGCTACAAAGGCGATCTGACACGGACGTTCTGCGTTGGCGAACCGGCCAACGAGCAAAAGGCGATGCACGACACGCTGGTGCGCGCTCACGACATAGCTATGAAAGTCGGTCGCCCTGGGGTCGCCGGCCAAGAGGTAGATGCCGCCCTCCGGCAAACTCTCGTTGATGCCGGCTACGGCAAGTGGCTCAAGGGCCACATGGGGCACGGTATTGGACTAATACATATCGAGCGCCCGTACATCATTCCAGGCGAGCCTATGCGGCTGGAAGAGAACATGGTGCTCGCGCTGGAACCAGGGGTTTACGTTACGGGCGAATTCGGCATGCGGTTGGAGGACAACTACGTTGTCACGGCCAGTGGGCTAGAACCGCTCTCCCACTACCCACGCGAGATCGTTGCGTGCGGCTAAGTTCGTTCGAAGATAACATCAATCGGCTTGACACAGACCCTATAACCCGTAGTGGCAGGGCCTGCCTTGCCGATCTCAGTGGGCGCAACCAGCACATATACTCCAACTAATTCTTTATGTGGGCTAGAAATAGGCAGA
>JBCLEL010000398.1:0-2056 GCA_038913435.1 Chloroflexota bacterium | reverse complement strand
CTATTTTGAACGTGGTATTCCCGAAAATGTTGCCTGATAATGCACTAGGCGACAACAGCTGTTTGCTGTCTTCGAGTTGGCTGAGGCGATGACTGATATGATTCAACCACCACGCGATATAGATATTGCGGCGCTGCGTGGACTACAGCGGAAATTTGGCAAGGTGTTCCCGGCCGAATCGGTCATATTCAAGGAAGGGGACACCTCAATGCACTTTTACGTCATCTTACAGGGTGTCGTTGAGATAACGAAACGAGTGAAGCCCGGTCCGGAAGGAGGCTCAGACCAGGTCTTGACGTTGAGCCAGCTTGGGCCGGGGGGCTTTTTTGGTGAGATCGGCGCCTTTTCTGGCCGGCCAAGAACAGCGACGGCCAGGGCAGTGAAGGACACCACACTCCTGTTTTTCGACGGTTATTCTGCTATCTCGTTGCTCCAGTCCAGTCCGCGATTCGCCTTAGGCATTATCCAGACACTTTGCGACCGATTGCTACGTATTGATGAGGCGCTCGTCGGCGCTGCTGCCCACATGATTGGCGACCAGCCATCGCTCGATATTGCCGTATTTACGGCCGGCCAATCCACCGAATCAGACGAAGATCATCCCGACATAGACTCCAATGTCAGTCCTCATAATGACCCCAATACTTAGCGGAGCCATTGGTATGGATTTAGGTGCCGCCAGATGAATCGTACATCCGAATTCAGTATTAGATACGGGTGACAGCTAGGAAGATCGCCAGGCCGGCGGCCAGCAAACCGAATGGGCTGGTTAGCAGGCCAAGTATGCTCAACAACACCGAACCGATGACGGCAGCCGGCGCGGTGAATAGCAATCCGGGATTTGCCATTAGTGGAACCGCCACGCCCATGATCCCAAAGGCTAGAAGCACGCACAGCGCAGCCAAAACGCGAAGGCCGGTCGTCGAGCGGCGATTGGCAGACTCGTAAATCGCGCTGCCAATCAGGTAGCCAACGGCCACCGTGATTATCAGGCCAAAAAATGGGATAATGCTGCGGGCCAAGCCGGCCAAAAGACCGGCTACCAAAGAGACGCCAACTCCGGTCGCAATGGCCGAGCGGTATTCGCGCCAGCCAGCCTTAAACATCGGCAAGGGGCGAACGTTAGCGCACTGCCGGCAGCGAGCGCCGACTGGCGTCATCACCAAACATTTCGGGCAGATCGGCTTGTCACAGCGCCCACAACGTAATACAGTCTCTACGTCTGGGTGGTCAGCGCAGCGCGTTACATAGGTCTCAGGCCCACCGCCGGCGGTTGCAGATTCTCGATACCATGACGACAATGTTAATAATTCCCAGCTTTCAGTGAATACGGGTTGATCTCTCAAATTACACTATACCAAAATTGCCTTTTTTGCCCAGACTTGACTGGTGGAGCATTCATTCCGATGAGCGTCGAAACTCCTAGACGACCTGCGCCGAGTGGATTTCTGCGCGCTGACCTGCACTCTCACACCCAGAGCTCGCATGACTGCGCTTCGAGGCCAAGCGACATCATCGCTAACTGCCTGAAACGCAAGGTCACCTGTCTAGCCGTTACTGACCACAATGTCATTGGCGCCGCCCACGAGATTGCCGCGAATGCTCCGTTTCAGGTCATCATCGGCGAGGAAATATACTCAACCGAGGGCGAGATCATCGGGCTATTCCTCACTGAGCAGATTCCGTCGCGATTAAGCCCCGAAGAAACAGTCCATCGAATCCGGTCGCAAGGAGGGGTGGTGATTGTTCCTCACCCATTCGACCGGCTGCGAGGATCACGGCTGCGACCGCAGACGCTATTGCGGCTGGCCGGCCAGTTTGACGCGATTGAGGTTGACAATTCCCGTGTCCACTTTCTAGCCGACCGGCTCAAGGCTATGATCTTCGCTCAAACTCATGGCCTGCCGACAACCGGCGGTAGCGATGCCCACCATCCATCTGAGCTAGGCAGCAGCCTGACTATCATGCCCGGTTTCTCCGGTCAGGATGAATTTATGGATTCGTTGCGACGGGCGCGCACGTTAGCCGGCTACGCCAGCTTTCTGGTGCACTTCCG
>JBCLEL010000397.1:0-2067 GCA_038913435.1 Chloroflexota bacterium | reverse complement strand
GTTCCGCTCCTGGCGCATTACCCGATTAAGCTATTAAAGTTCATAAGTCGGGGCGCTTGCCAACAGCCTAATGGGAGCTTTCAAGCCGGCGATAATGCTAATTCCCCAGGTGGTACAGGCTCTTTTGGCCTCACGCAAAGTTTAGGACAATTCCCAGGGGGACCTCCAAATATATGGCGGCAAAGATTATAGATGGTCGGGCGCTGGCATCGGCCCAACTCGACAAGCTAAAGACAGAAGTCGCTGACTTCATCAGCAAAAACGGTGTAGTCCCTTCAGTCACAATACTGCGGGTCGGCGCGGACGAGGGATCGGTAACCTATGCCCGGCAGATCCGGCGGACGTTCGAGCGAGCCGGCGCAACAGCCAGCGAGCTAGAACTGCCGGCCGATGTCAAGGCCGACCAGGTCCTCGTTGAGGTAAGAAGATTGAACGCCAACTCAAGCGTTCACGGTATCATGTTGCAAGCGCCGCTGCCGGCCGGCCTGCCCTGGCGTGTTATCGCCGACGCGATTGAACCGCCAAAGGACGTGGACGGCGTGACGGCGACTAACCTGGGCCTGCTGGCGGCCGGCGACAGCCGGGCGATGGCGCCGGCCACGCCAGCCGGCGGGATGGCGCTGCTGCGACTGATCGGCGTCGAAGCGGCCGGCTCATTGGCAACGGTGGTTGGCCGCTCAACGGTAGTTGGCCTGCCGCTGGCGTTGATGCTAATACGCGCCCATAGCACGGTGACGGTCTGCCACACCCGGACGCCGGATTTGGCCGCCGCCGGCCGGTCCGCCGACATCCTCTGCGTTGCCGCCGGCCGGGCCAACCTGGTCAGGGCCAATATGGTGAAGCCGGGCGCTACCGTCCTGGACTTCGGCGTGAACTTCGTTGACGGCAAGCTGACCGGTGATGTCGCCTTTGACGAAGTTGTTGAGGTCGCCGGCCAGATCACGCCGGTCCCCGGCGGCACCGGCCCGATGACCAACGTCTGCCTGCTGGAAAACACCTTGAAAGCGGCGCGGTTGGCGCTGGGCGGTTGAGCGTGGAGGTAGCGGTATGAGGGTAGTTGTGGTCGGCGGGACCGGCAACATCAGCACTGGCGTAGTCAAGTCGCTGCTGAAGTTTGGCCACGACGTAGCGGTATTCAGCCGGGGCGAGCGTCCGAGCCGGCTGCCGGCCGGCGTGCGCTATCTGACCGGCGACCGCAAGGTTCGGGCCGCGTTTGAGGCGACGATGCAGGCCGAGAACTTCGAGGCCGCGATTGACATGATCTGCTACAACGCCGAGGACGCCGAGAGCGATGTACGAGCCTTTCGCGGAGTAAAGCACTTCATCCAGACCTCGACGGCGGCAACCATCGGCCCACCCTATGCCACGATGCCGTACGATGAGAACACGCCGCTGCAGCCGGCCGGCGACTACGGGCGCAACAAGGCGGCCGCCGACAGTATCTTTATGGAGGCTCACCGGCGCGGCGAGTTGCCGACGACCATCTTCAAACCGAGCTTCATCTGGAGCATGGTGTGGCCCATCGCCCGCCACCTCGGCTTCGACAAGCATTGGATCAGCCGGCTCCGGCGTGGCCTGCCGCTGCTGATCGCCGACAGCGGCAATGCCATCATCAGCCACTGCCACGCCGACGAGGCCGGCGTCGCCTACGGCGCGGCGCTTGGCCGGACGCGCTGCATCGGGCAGACCTACATCCTGGCGTCGCCGCACCTGATGACCTGGCGCGAGATGCACGAGCAGATGGCCGACGCGCTAGGCAGCCGGTCGCCGCTGGTCAGCGCGCCGGCCGACTTTCTCATCAAGGTATGGCCGGAGAACACCCGCATTCTGGCCTCCTCCCACGGTTGGAATCACGTGCATCTGATAAACAAGCTGATGCGGGACGTGCCAGAGTTCAAAGCCACCAAGCCGATCGGCTACCAGTGGGAGGAGCGCATCGAGTGGAGTTTGAAGAATGGCCGGCTGGAAGATGGTATAGACGAGACCGAGGACCGGATCATCGCCGCGATTGACCGATTGTGGACCGACCCGACGATTCAACCAAAGCCGGCCTAGAAACGGACTCCA
>JBCLEL010000396.1:0-2070 GCA_038913435.1 Chloroflexota bacterium | reverse complement strand
CCTCGCCCAGCGGCAGCGTGAACGAGAACTCCGTGCCGACGCCGACTGCGCTCTCGGCCCACATTCGACCGCCGTGCATCTCGATTAGCCTCTTGCTGATCGGCAGCCCTAGGCCAGTGCCCGCGTGCCACGCCGACTCTTGCTGATCGACGTGATAGAACTCCTCAAAGATATGGCCGATAACCTCGGCAGGCATGCCCCGCCCGGTGTCAGCAACGGCGACGAGCAGATCGGTCTCTCGGTGCATCACCCGAACAGTGATGGACCCGCTGCTGGTGAACCTGGCGGCGTTGGTTAGCAGATTGAGCAGCACCTGACGTAGCCGAAGGCGGTCGCAGGAGACGACTGGAGGATCATCGGGTACTTCGATCCTCAGTTCCAGCCCCTTGGCCGCAATGTACTCTCGGACTAGTTCCGTTGCCTCCTGGACGATCAGACCGAGATCCGCCGGCTCCGACGTGAGTTGCAGCTTGTTGGCACCTGCCTGCGCCATATCCAGGATGTCGTCGACTAGTGCCAGCAAGTGCTGTGCGCTGCGAAAGATCGCGTTGGCATCCCCACGGTAGACGGCCGGCAGTGGGGCTCCGCCATAGCTTTCGGCATCTGCCACCATCATCTCGCTGAAGCCCAGGATTAGATGGAGGGGGGTGCGCAACTCGTGACTGATGGTGACAACCAGCTCAGACTTGGCTCGCTCGGCCTCCGCAGCGGCTTTCCAGGCCGTCTCCAGCGCAGCGTTCGCCCGCTCTAGCCGATAGTAGGCGACGTCGAGTTGCTTGCACGCCTGGACGAGTTGGCCGCGATGCTCTTCGGCCTCTCGCGTTCGGCGTTCCGCCCGGGCATAGCTGTCCGCATACCAGTTGAGGACCAGGAACAGGCGGTACATGAGCATCCAGACTCCAGCGACGGCCAGCCCCACGGAAAAGGCGACGTGCCCGATGTCCGCCGGTCCGATCAGGCCAGGGCGGACGGTTCCGAGCAGCCAAAGTATTCCAATCCCAGCGATGCCGACGACGATTCCCCTGAGCGGATCGATCACAAACGCCGTTATCAGCGCCAGCATCGCGTAGAGAACTGCCCCCTGCGGCGCATCTAGGACGTAGAGTGTCCAGGAGATCGCCAGCAGCGTCCCGCCGACGAAGACCACCGAGGCGACTCGTTGACTCCGCCGGAGCAGGGCGTAAGTCGCGACCAGGACCGGCAGGGCGACCGGGGCAATGGTGTAGGCCTGATTCATCTGCGCCTGTCCTGCCCAGACAAGGGTAACGACCAAATGCCATCCCAGGTATCCCATTGCTATTAGGATCAAGAATAGGCGCAGAGTATCAGCCTGCAGTTCGTGCAGTTGCGCCTCGGCTTCCGGTGACGTGAGCATCTTCCGCCAGTGAAGCGACTCGAGCATACTAGCGCACCTCCTTCCAGGCGGGCTCCTAAGCTAGGCTTTGTCTTTGTCCATTTGGTAGACAGAACGGAGGGGGCAGGGTAGGCTCCTCTCTCCTAACTTCCGGCAAGGGTGGAGACGATCCTCACCCTGCAGGGCGAGATTATAGCGGTCGCGCATCCCTTCGTATAGCGGTTTTTCATCATCACCTGTTTGAGGTTCCCAGCTTTATCGAGGAGAGGCGGCGCGAACATGTGCTTAGTAACCATTGGTGCTAGTCAACCTACAAGCTAAACTCAGCGATCGAGAGCGGCACGAAGCCATCCTGATTGGCAGGCAGCCCCCTCCACTGAGCCAGCACGTTAAAGGCGGCCATCGTGAAAGCCAGGCGCGCCTGGAAGTACTCCCAAACCCGATGCATGACTTTCTTAAAGTGGCTGACCAAGGTGAGCATAGAGAGAACCGTTTCCACCGCCATCCGATCGTTCCATTCGCCCCGCCGACAGACTTTCAGATTGGCCGGATCGCCAGCGGCCGCGTGGAAGCCAGCCCGCGAAGCGAAGCGATCGAGCTGATGTTTACAATCGAGCCTGACTTCTGCTCAACCATCATCGTGGCCGCCGCCTGACTGACCAGGAACATACCGATCACGTTTACGCCGAGTAGGCGTTGCCAGACTTCCTCCTTCA
>JBCLEL010000395.1:0-2072 GCA_038913435.1 Chloroflexota bacterium | reverse complement strand
TTCCGACATCTAATTCTGCGCCTGGGCTGTGCGTCACGACCACTGTTTGGTTGATGAGCCTTGTTCAGGATTTATTCAGGTTGTGGCAGAGTCGTTTCAGCTAAATTTCGGGACGACAGGTTGATATTTAGGTGGATGTCCGATGGTGTATGACAACCCACAATTTTAAGCGTAGACGCTAGCGGAAAGGAGTTAAAAGGTGGACTTATCTAAGCTGCACGATGCGATTATCCGGGGTAATGCGCGCGAGTCGGAGGCGCTGACCAAAGAGGCTATCGCAGCCGGCCTTGACCCTATGTCAGTAGTAAATGGAACGCTGATACCGGCGATGGAGGTGGTCGGATCCCTGTTCCAGCGCAACGAGTATTACATCCCTGAGATGCTCATCTCGGCAAGGGCGATGAAGACCTCGCTGGCGCTGTTGAAACCGCTAATAGCCGCCAGTGGCCGGGCTGGTAGCGCCACCAAGGTGGCAATTGGCACCGTACAGGGTGACCTGCACGACATCGGCAAGAACTTGGTCGGCATGATGCTGGAAGGCGTCGGCTTTGAGATCATTGACCTCGGCACTGACGTATCCGCCGAGAAGTTTGTGAACAGTGTCCGCGAGCACGGTGCGAAAGTCATTTGCATGTCTGCGCTGCTGACCACGACGATGACCGGTATGAAGGGCATCATCGAGTCATTGCAGAGCGCCGGCCTGCGAGAGAAGGTCTTTGTAATGGTTGGTGGCGCGCCGGTTACTGATCGGTTTGCCAAACAGATCGGCGCCGACGGCTACGCCGCTGACGCCGCCAGCGCGGCCGACGTGCTGAAAGGGCGGGTACCAGCGGCTGCTGCCGTTTAGCGCGCGCGCGCCCTGGCGAAGAGCCAATATTCTTATCAGGCGCCGGAGGGTGCAATGTGACGAGTCGTGAGCGGCTTCTACGAGCTTTGCAGCGTCAGCCGGTCGACAAGATACCGGTGATGGCGGTGCTCAGTCGAGGTTTCTATCGCCAGCATTTGACCAGTGGCGCTAGCGATCCCACAGGTACTGAGTGGCTAACCAAGATACGGGAACTTGGCCTCGATCCGTTCGCCTACGAACCGGTCGGGCTGGGGCCGGCTGGCGCTGGTTTTCTTTGGCGTCGCGGTACTGAACATACTGACGATGAGGAGGACTTTGGCGTTGGCGGTGGGGTCGCTTTCCAGAACTGGGTGGTCAACGAAGTCATCCGTGAAGGCGATCCCTCGGTCGGGCATTCGGCCGCCTTGCAAATCGTCGAATATGCCGTTGACACCCCGGCTGGGCGGCTAACGACCAGATTCCAGCGAGCGCCGGACACCTTTGGTTACATAATGGAACCACTGCTAAAGCGCGAGGAGGACATCGAACTGCTCCGATACATCCCCGATCCGGAGGAGCTTAGCGATGTGGCCGAGACAGATAGAAGGGTCGCTGAAATAGGTGAAAACGGCCTGGGAACGTTGCACTTTCAAGGGCCGTGGCAGCTTGCATGCATGTTGCGTGGCCTTGAGGACATGTCTATTGACGCCTTTGAACGACCCCAATGGGTCAAACGTCTGATCGGCATAATCAGCGACCATCTGGTGGGATGGATCAAGGCGCACCGCTCCAGCTTGGCGAAAGTCATGTTTGTCAACGAGTCAATGGTTGGAATGGGGCTGTCAGCCCCATTCTTCCACCAGTTTCTGGAGTCCGACCACCGTCGCATCGTCGAGGCGTGTCACGACTGTGGATTCATAGCTCATATGCACATCTGCGGTAAGAAACGCGACCTGCTTGAGACGTTAGCTGACATCGGCTATGACTCGTTGGAGACGCTAACGCCGAAGGTTGGGGCTGGGGACGTTGAATTGGCCGACGTAAAGCGGCGAATTGGCGACCGCGTCTGCCTGGTGGGCGGGGCGAATCACGTCCTAATCAACGCTGGCACTCCCGAACAGGTCAAGGCCGACGTGCGTGATTGCGTCGAGACCGCCGGCCCCGAGGGCTATATCTTGATGCCAACTGGCGCCATTCAACCCGATGCCCCCTTCGAGAACTTCATGGCGTATGTTGAGGCCGCCCA
>JBCLEL010000394.1:0-2076 GCA_038913435.1 Chloroflexota bacterium | reverse complement strand
TGTTCCCAATACGCCATTTACGAATCGCGGTGAGCTGTCGCTCCCAAACTGTTTTGCCAGCTCAACTGCTTCGTTTATCGCCACCCGGTAGGGCACCGTGGCATTATTGAATACAAGTTCCAGAATTGCAAGGCGAAGTATGTTCCGGTCAACCGGCGCCAAATCCTTTATTGGTCGTTGCGAGGCCGCACTGGCCATCAGCCGATCAATCTCCTCCCGATGCTCCTGAACCCCTGCTATCAGTCCGAACACGAAGCCGGTTGTTTCGTCATCAAATCCAATGTCCGTGCACCGCTCGCGCGCTATCGTGAGCGGATCGTGCCCGACAACATCTGATTCAAATAACGACTGGAAGGCGATGATCCGGGCCGGATGCCGCTGTCTGGCCCGGACGCTTCGTTCAGCCCTAGTTGACATCTTGAATATGGACATTTACCTCACAGATGGAGGCGCCGGCTACCCGCCGCACCGCCTCAGATACGTCGCGCTGAACCCGTCCAGCGACCTCAACCATATTGCTATCCGGCTGTATCACTATGTTTACATCAACAAACACGCCAGATTCTGTCTGTCGTAGCCTCACTCCGCCGGGATTTGGGTCCCGCCGTATGACTCTACCCAATCTACTTAGGAGACTATCTGATAGGCGAGCCACCCCTGGCACTGAGCGCGCCGTCATAGCCACTACAGTGGACAACACATGAGGCGCGACCTTTACCTTGCCTTCGCTGGAAGTGTTGGCGGTCATACTACTACTTTTGCCGACCAGAGTTTAACCCACTCGTCGTTCGGTTGATACATGCTGGCAACCGCTACATCTGGTAGCGTGCGTTTAATGAGGCCGGCCAGGACTTCGCCGGGACCGGTCTCGACGAATCTGTCAACGCCGATTGACCTCAACGTCTGGATACAGTTAGTCCAGCGGACCGGACTGGTAAGCTGAGCGACCATCTCCGCTCTGATCTCAGCCGGCTGCTCTAATATCCTACCATCAACGTTCGCCACCAGCGGCCATCGAGGTCTATTTACGATAGTTTTCTCCACCACCTCAGCAAATCTCTCGGCCGCTATAGCCATCAGTGGCGAGTGGAATCCTCCTTCGACGTTCAGCGAGATGATCCGTCGAGCGCCGGCTTCTTCGAGCGTCCCGCTCGCTCGTTCAACTGCGTTTACGTCGCCACTGATAACGATCTGAGTTGGCGAGTTATAGTTTGCCACGACGACGATGCTGTTGCCTGAGCTTGCCAATTCGCACACTTCGGTGACCTGCTCTGGCGCCAGTCCGATGACAGCGGCCATCCTACCCGCTCTCTCCCGGCATGCCTCGCCCATCAACCTCCCACGAGCCTGGACCAACCTCAACCCATCCGCATAGGAGAGAGCGCCGGCCACGACTAAAGCGGTGAATTCTCCCAGGCTGTGGCCAGCTAAAGCAACTAAGTCGCCCGGTTCGCCGCGCTCCTCGACCGCATCCATCCACCTCGAATAGGATACAGCCAGCAACGCCGGCTGCGCCAGATCGGTTTTACCCAAGTCGGCGCTGCCATCGTCGCGCAACCGTGCGCTGAGTTCGAAGCCAAGTATCCGGTCCGCCTCTCTCAGCATCCGCGAGCCGGCGCCATTATGACTCCACACGATACCAGCCATACTGCCGCTCTGAGAGCCCTGACCCGGACAGACAATCGCTAGCAATTAGCTGGCCCCTAGCTGGCCGATTTGACCTCGATCACCTGCTTGCCACGATAGTAACCACAATGTGGACAGACGCTATGGGCGCGCCGCAAATTGTGGCAATGAGGGCAAGTTGATACGCCACTCAGCTCCAGGTGCAAATGACTGCGACGTTCACCCTGCCGGGCTTTAGCATACTTACGCTTGGGTAGTGGTGGCACTTTAGATATTCCTCCCTATCGGACGATACAATCGGACGCTTACTTTTACCGCAGAGAGCGCAGAAGCGCAAAAGCTAGGTGGCTTTCAGAAGAGTTTGAGGGCTTTTGGTCATGAGCGCGTGCGCTATCGGTCAAGATTACGCGAGAATAGCCGGCTAACAGGCCCCGCGTCCTTCCATTAAGA
>JBCLEL010000393.1:0-2076 GCA_038913435.1 Chloroflexota bacterium | reverse complement strand
AGGTGATGGCGACGGGCAACCGGGCGTCGGGTGTAGCCGCCCGATCCGCCCAGGGCATGCCGCCTCTCGCGGGCGCGCTGGCGACGCTCTGCCCGTTTGCCACCCCAAACAAACGGCGTCGGCGCTGCGTTCCAGCCACCTACCGTTGCCGCCAACCAATCCATCACCTCCTGGGCCGTCTTGGGATGCTGGCCAGCCAGGGTGCGGCGGACCAGAATCCGCTGCACCGACTCGGTCATGTTCAGCCACGACCCGCCCAGTGGCGTGTACAGCGGCACGATGCCTCGCTCGGCGCACCACTGCACCAGCTTGGGGTGAGATGCCCTTTGAGGTTGTCCCAGATCAGCAGCGCCCGCAGTGGCTCTTTCTGTCGTCGTCCCATGAGGTATCTCCTGGCGCGCTCCCTGACCAGGAGCGACCAGGCGAGTATACCGCCCTTGGCTCATAAGGCAACATCCATGGTAATTGACCCACTAGTCCCGCCCTAATCTCTTACGCACCAGTGAAATTACCATCGCTAGCTCCTCTGATTTTTGCGCTCCTAGTAGAACAAGATAAACGACGCCACCAACAACTATGGCGATAACCAGACCGAGAACCTTGCCGCTGGCAAACCACGGGCCGATAAACATGACGGCTCCCACCGCCACGCTTGCCACCAGGATGACACGAAGCGTCTTGCCCATACCTGTCAGCCATCGGTCTCCAATCACCCCACGCATCAAGACTATCAAGGCGATGGCGTGCAGCGAGTTTTGCAACGTGTTCGCCAGCACCAAGCCATAGACCCCCAGATTCAATGGGCCGATGCTGACCAAACCGAATATCAGGTAAAAGACCACGCCGGCCAGCCCAACCAGGGCCGGCGTGACCGTGTTGCGCCGGGCATAGAAGGCGAACACCAGCAACTGGTCAACTGCGACGAATGGCATCTGCGGCGCATAGATCAGAAAGGCTAGCGCGGTCCTCTCAGTCGAGGTCGTGTCAAACGCTCCCCGTTCAAACAAGACCTCGACTACCTGACGACTCAGGACAGCCAGGCCGACGGTGGCCGGCACGATCAACACCAGTGACAGTCGGATTCCTTGCGAAAGCGTTCGAGCGAAGGCAAACCGGCTTTCTTCTGAATCCTCCCCGGCCGCGCGCGAGAGATCGGCTAGCACGGCGAAAGCGGTTGCGGTAGCGACCAGCCCCAGCGGGAACTGAACCAGCGTCGTTGCGAAGCGCATGATCGCAACCGAGTCCTCGCCCGTCCGCCAGGCAAGGTTGCGATCAATGACAACACCAATCT
Organism: Chloroflexota bacterium; assembly: GCA_038913435.1. Classification (GTDB taxonomy): domain Bacteria; phylum Chloroflexota; class UBA6077; order FW602-bin22; family JBCLEL01; genus JBCLEL01. The sequence goes on along the minus strand of JBCLEL010000393.1, from coordinate 785 downwards.
GAGTGACGACCAACCCAAGTAGAACTGGCAGATATAGCCGGCCAATGCTGGCTACCTCCGCCAATGTCTGGCTGGTGGGCCAAGCCGGCCGCAGATCGCGCAGCCCAGGCAGTTGTAGCAAGAGCTGGCAACCAGCGCCTACCACCAATCCAATCGCCAGGCTGGCCGGCCCTGCGACGCCAACCAACAAGAGCGCACCGGCGATCAGACCGGCGTTGAATCCCGACGTGGCGAAGGCCGGCCAGACATTCCGGTTGCGGGCATAGTTAGCGGCGCCGGTGATGGCGGAAAGGCCCAGGAATATTACCGCCGGCGCGAGTAGACGCAGGTAGGCGCTGGTCTGTTCGCCGAAGGCCGGCGACGAGGTGGCGCCCAGCGCCAGGGCTATCAGGGGCGCCGCCAGATAGGTAAACGACGCCGCGACGATTCCCAGCGCGCCTCCGATCAGCGACAATGCCAAAACTAGACGGCCAAACTCAGGACGCCGGGCCGGCTCGCTGTACCGACTTAGTGTCGGCACCAGCGCCGCGCTGACCGCGCCGCCAATCAGCAGATCGTAGAACATCGTCGGCACAGTAGCGGCGGTGGCGAAAGCCGAAGTCACCCCTGATGTGCCGTAGAGACCGGCGATCACCTGCTCCCGCACCAAACCGAGCAGCCGGCTGAACGCATTGCCGGCCATCAGGACTAGAGTGGCGCTGGCCAGCCGGCCTGGTTGGCCTATTTCTAGCTTAGATTCGTTGTTGTCTATGTCGCCCTCATTGATCCATTTCGGATTTTAGATT
>JBCLEL010000392.1:0-2080 GCA_038913435.1 Chloroflexota bacterium | reverse complement strand
CTGAACGGCCGGAATAAGGAATACGACCCAACCAACATCGCCAAGCCAGGATTCTGGCTTTCGGGAGGCAGCCGGCGTGAAAGTCATTTACAGCAATGGTCAGCCAAAAGGCTGGCCGGGGCTGTATCAGCTTAGTTCAACTTTTCTCACCTCGATAATGTCCTCACCATTACCACGCCGGTACTGGGGACATCTGCTGATGACCTCGCTGGTCCTGCTGGTAATCGTGATCAGCCGGAGCACTACGATCAACGATTCCCTTGAAGCCATCTCCTTCAAAAAGGCAAAGAACACTTCTGCCATTCTTGTTGGCGAGCCAGAACAGATTCAGGACACTCTGGTAAAACGAGTAGTCCCATCTACCGATGGGACAAACCGGCCACGCAAGGATTTCTTCATACACACCGTCCAGGTTGGTGAGACAGTCTCCGGGCTGGCCGAACGGTATAACGTGAGCGTGGAAACTATACTCTGGGCCAACGGCCTGGCCGAGGACGATCTGCTCAGACCAGGCCAAAACCTGACGATCTTGCCGGTCTCCGGCGCGCTGCACATGGTTGCGGCCGGCGAACGGCTAGACGGCATCGCCAGAATGTATTCTAGCGATGTCAATTCGATCACCGAGTTCAATCGGATCACCGATCCAGCCAATCTGATCCCAGGGGACCGCATCATCATTCCGGGCGGCCGCAAGTTGGAAGGTCCAGTCCCCGGCTCCGCGCTATCCGAAGACCGCGCCGTGCAGCAAGCGGCGCAAGCGGCGGCTGAGGCGGTTGCCAAGCTGAAAGTCGAAACCCAGCCTCCACCGCCACCGGCTGAGCCGGTCGTCTTGAAACCGCTCACCTACCTTGTGCGCCCTGGTGAAACATTGAATTTGATAGCGCAGAAGTTTGGTATCTCGACCGAGTCAATCATCTGGGCAAACGACCTCGATGGCGATGTGGTGGTGATTGACCAGAAGCTGACTATACCGCCGGTCTCTGGCGTGATCTATAAGGTTGAGGAAGGCGAGACTGTACGCTCGATCGCGAAACGGTTTAACGCCAGCGCCAGCGACATCATCGAGGCCAACGCGTTGGTTCCGCCGTATGTTCTGAATATCGAGCAGACGCTTGTTGTCCCCGGTGGCAAGCCACCACCGCCGCCACCGCCGCCCGGACCGCGTGTCGTTCACACGGTACGAGAAGGCGAGAGCATCGCCAACATCGCCGAAAATTACGCGGTCAGCGCGCTGACCGTCATCCGGGCAAATGGGTTATTTCCGCCCTACGTCATCCTACCTAACCAGCGGCTTGTCGTTCCTGGCGGTGTTTTGCCGGCGCCAATTGTCCAGGCGCCAAGACCCGGGCCAGCCCAAGCAACCGCTAAATCAGAGTTGGCGGTTCTTGCTGCTAAACCGGCGCAAGCCCAAGCCGCTGCCAAGCCGAGTCCGGGGGCAGAGATCATTGGCATTGCATCAAAATATTTGGGCATCGCATACGTCTGGGGCGGCTCTACCCCGGATATTGGCTTTGATTGCAGCGGATTCGTTTGGTGGGTCTTTCGCGCCGCCGGACGTCCGGTCCCGCGCGATCTGTGGGGACAGGTGCAATCCGGCCAGCGCGTGTCATATGCTGCAATGCAACCAGGCGATATAATCTTCTTCGTCAATACCTATCAACCGGGCTTGAGTCATAACGGTATCTATATCGGCGGCGGCCGATTTATTCACGCCGCGTCAGAGAACACCGGCGTTATCGTCTCCTCGCTCAGCAATCAATACTGGTCAAGCCGGTTCTACGGCGCTACGCGTCCCCGCTAGCAGTAGGGCGCCCTCACCCGTCCTCGTCCTTCCCAGTCCTTCTCAGAAGGACGGCCGGCCTCTCCCAGCGGAGAGGCGATAATCTTGGTGTGCAAGATCGCCGGACTCAAGTCCGGGCGCTTAGAGCGCGGCCTGAAGGCCGGCAGGGGGAGCGCAGAGGGGGCGCAAGCCCCCGTTGACGGGGGTCTGGGGGTGTCCCCCAAGCCCAAATCAAGAATCAATTGGAATGGATGACCGGCGGTTCGCCTCTACGTCTCCCACGCCCGCGAGGCGGGAGAA
>JBCLEL010000391.1:0-2082 GCA_038913435.1 Chloroflexota bacterium | reverse complement strand
GATAGCGCTCTCCCAACAACTCTAGCAGCACCCTATAGCGACGCGATGGTACTGTTGTCCCCGCGACAAAGCCATCGCGGTCAAACTCCGGGTGATACTCGAACACTGCCGCCTGAAAGCGTTGAGTCCAACGTCCGTCGCGTAGCTTGGGCGGTTCCTTTGGGTAACCGAAGGCGCGCACGCCGCCATGCGAATCAAAATACTCCTTAAAGTAGAGCGGAGTCCCATCCGGTGCAAGGTCGCTCACGTAGTGCCCTAACCCGGTTGGTCGTTTGGGGCTGAATGGAAAGTATTGGCTTCCAGGTGGCATAGAAGCGGGGTCGGCCGGCTTGTCAGCACCGGGGTAGAGTAGGTCGGCGAGCAGCCGGCGCTGGATTCGTTGATCAGCGGCAAGCTCTGGATGCCATTCGAGCACCGCACGTTGGAATACCTGCACCGTTTGCCCCGTCCGTTCGTCCCTTACTAGCCCGGTCAATGGATGGCCGAGGTTATGCAGCCCGCCGTTCTGTTCAAAGAACTCAAGCCAGGCGCCAGTCACTCGCTGGCCGGTGGCCGGCGAAAGCCAGCCATCACCGATCAGCGGTCGCGGAGGCGTCTGGCCGACCTTCGGTTGCTTCACGATCACGGTTGGCCCACCGATGAAGTGGAGCTCAGGACGATCTTTGTAAGGCTGGTGGGTCGCCGGCGACAGGATAAATTCAAGCCGGCCGTCATTCGGCCGGATCGTGGTCAGGCTGTCGTCAATACCTATCAACTTGGCCTCGGCGGCTCTGGCTTCGATAGCAACCGACAATGGGTGGCTGGTGTTGTTCCAGAGCACGCTGATCCAGCTATCGGAGGTCTCGATGCCAATCATCGTCCAAGCATCTCGGCGTTGCAACTTGGCGGATTTGGCGTCGCTGAACTGACGGACAACCATCTTGTAGCTGTAATAGGCTGGCCGGACTGTCCCATCAGCCCTGACCAATCCGTAAGATTCCGCTCCTGGGTAGAAAGTGGGATCGTCACGCATCTTGTATATAGCGAGCCGCTTTACGCCGGCTGCCAGCGCATAGGCCGTCGCCTGCGCTATGTAGTTGGCCTGCTCGCTGAGCGTAGCCCGGTGGTTGTCATTAGTCAACGGCGTCTGGGGATCGTTCCAGGGAGCAACATTGGTCTCGTTTATCCAGATAGGCTTATCAAGGCCGAACCTCTGCATTATCGCCTTGTACTCGCTCACAATGTCGAAGAGGCCGGCCGGGTTGTTATACAGTTGGAGCACCGCCGCATCAAAGTACCAGCCGTTGGCCGGGGCCGTTGGATCCTTGCTGGCGACCTCCAACAACCGCTCGAAGTATTGCCGGCGGTTGTACTGCCGGTCCCACCAGTAAGTAAATCCAGGCGTCGTCACGACAGCGTTCGGATTGGCCCGTTTTATTGACAGGTAGGCCACCTTCTGCAACTGGTAGAAGTCCTCGACGCTGCCGCTCCAGGTGAAACCGCTGCTCTTGCTGTCCCAGACATCCGGCTCATTCCAGACGATCCATTGGTCAATCCGGCCCCGATAGCGTTCAGCCATCCGGCGGGTGAACTGGGCCCAGAGGTTGTTTGGATCCTCAATCGGCAGATAAAGACCACGCGGCGGATCGTAAGGATTGCCGCCATCGCTGGCCCAGTGTGGTGTGCTAATCAGGAGGCCGACGATCTGCCGGCCATCGCGTAGCTCGCGCTCAATCACCTGGTTCGGAACATGCTGGCTATTCCATTGGTCTGGGCCGTTTGGTTGAATCTCGCGCCACCAGATTAGCATTCGCCCCCAGCCGACGCCGGCCTCGCCTGCTCTATCCGGCGATTCAAAGGGGGCCACCGCGCCAAATCGTGGTTCGGCAGGGCCGCCGGCAAACGCAACCTGCGACGACAACAGGCTATTAGTAAGGAGCATCGAGACTGCTAGGGCTAGCGAGAGGAAGCACTTCAGCATTGCCGAGTATGCTGGCAAAGAGTGTATGTTGCGAACCATGCCCTTCCAGCAAGCGTGACACGACAGGGCAAGTCTAAATTTGGGGAAGCGACCAGTCCTGGCTGCAACGGCAGCTAGCAGGC
>JBCLEL010000390.1:0-2085 GCA_038913435.1 Chloroflexota bacterium | reverse complement strand
CTTCCAGGCTTTCAACGCCGTTTCAACCGGGTTCCATAACTCCTCAGTCGCCAGCTTCTTAGACTCTGCGCCGACCGGTTGCAAGGTGACAGTCAGGATGGACATCTCGCTGCGCCGGTCCAGATAGCGTAGCCGGCCCTCGATCCGCTCGATCTGTCCACGGAGATTGGTCAGCTCGCGTTGGAGCGTCAGGATATCTTCCAACCGCTGGGCTTTATTGAGCAGGTTGAGCAACTGCTGTTCGGTAGCCTTGAGATTTTTAACCTGGGCTTCGAGGTCAACGAACTCCTCGGAGACATCCTGTGACGTGATATTTTCACCGAGCATCTTCTGCCCGACACTGCGCACGTCCCGCAGAAAGTTGTCGTACTGGGCCTGCGGCACCTGCACAGTCACGGTGGCGAAGGTCTTATCATCTCGCTGGGAGATATTGGAGGCAGCGACGAATCCGCCATAGCTGACGGCAAGCCCCTGGATGACGTTAAGCGCCTTCTGAGGGTCGTCAACCTCTAGCGTCATTTGGCCTGTGCGGATGATCTTGCGGTCCCAAGCTGGAATATTGACGTTGGCCAGCGAGCTGTCACCCGAATATTGCGCCGGCTGGGCCTGGCCGGAGGACACCACTATCTCTTCAACCGGCTTTTCTACGATTTTCTCTTTCTCGACCACTCTTGTTACGACTCGATTGACGGACGGTGGCGGATACATGGATGTAGAAGGGGCGGTCATTCCGGCCCCGCTCGAAGAGGTCCCTACCGAGGCCGGTTGACAAGCGGCAAAGGTCAAGGCTGCTGCCACCAGCGACGCAGCGATCAGGGTAACTATGGCAAAACGTCTTTTCATTTTGAATCTCTCTAGGGTTTGAAGTTTTTTGCCTGCGCAAGCTCTCACCGGATAAGACGTTTGGGGACGCCGGATAGTTCCAGGTGTTCAGCAGCGCGATACAAATGCGATTAGCACTCCTGAATCGAGAGTTTCGGGTTTGACCGCCCAAAACCGCGTGCCCCGGACAGTTTTTGGCGCAGCAGGAAATTCGCCATCTTAATCTGGTAGTGGGGGACACCCACACATCCCCCGGCACGTCCTTCAGCCGAAGGACGCCCCTGTACCCCTTAGAGGGCCGCCCAGTACAGCCTAAGACCTCGTCTGAGGTAACATTGGGGAGACCGTCTGGGCCTTTGCCCCACCGTGTCGTACCTATTGAACGAGACAGATGATTGATTCTTAGCCTAACTGGCGGTAGAATCATCGCAAGGAGGGGTCAAGTATGTCCCAAAAATACGAGCGAGAGATTGATGAAATTCTCCAACATATGGACGACCGGCCCCCTCGGGAGGCAACGGAAACCAGGCAGCAACGTGAAATTGGCGATCTCGGCAGCCGGCGCCAAGGTGGGTTCGAGTGGCGCTGGACTCCAAGCCAACTGCTGCTTATAGGAATTGGCTTGGCACTAATGGGGTATCTTATCCGTTTTGGATCGCCCTTATTGGCACTAGCAGCCGGCATACTGAGTGTCGTGCTACTGATAGCGGCATTGGTTACATCAGTCGCCGGTTCACGGGCCGGCCGCAGTAAAACAGTGTGGCGTGGTCGTAAGCTGGAGTATTCGATCTACGATGACCACGTTCAGCCCTCTTGGATAAGTCGCTTGTTGTCTCGCCCCAACAGCAGGAGACCTCCTCCAACTCGTTGACGTTGCGCCTGGTCCGCTGCCTACCTCGTTCCGCCGGGTGGTCGAAGGGAGATCACACAGCGATGATGACTCGAATTGAGGTGGATGGCTGTGGCAAAAAAGCGACTGAGCAAAAGCAGTCTGCTGTGGTTCATTCGCAGCAGGTCCTACGCCAGCATGTCGGACATCAGGCGCAAGTTTGACTTCGAGTCGAGCGATGAGGTCACTGCTCTCCAGACCCAACGGGGGCTGGTATATATAGGCATGCCGATGGAATGCAGCAAGGTCCTGCAAGAGCTATACAACGAGCGCAAGATTGGGTTTGAGATAGGCGTTGATATTCGAGCGCAATCGGTTATCGGCATATACACGATGCCACAGCAAGTTTTAAGCCAGAACGGGAACAAATCAGG
>JBCLEL010000389.1:0-2132 GCA_038913435.1 Chloroflexota bacterium | reverse complement strand
TTCCCGAAAATGTCATCTGATTATGCGCTAGTTATGCTGTTGTCAATACCCTGCTGATAAAATGCCCATTGCTTTCAAGCCCTTTAGATTCTTTATGAACGCTCTTGTGGAAGGAGGCGCAACGGACATGGCCATCGCGCAAGATTTCTCGCCAGCGGGGCTGAATTCGGTCATCGAAGCCAATATGCAGGAGTTCTGGGCAAATTTTGGCCGGGCGCCAGGAGCAGAGCTACATGACGAGCCGGATCTGCTGTGGTTTGCCACCGGCACCCCAGTCGCCGCACTCAACGGTGTTCTCCGAGCGCGATTTAGGCCAGAGGAGATGGAATCAAGGGTTGATATGACGTTAGCCCACTTCGGGCAACGAAAACTGCCTCTGTTTTGGCACGTCACTCCATCAATGAGATCAGACGAGCTGGAGAACTGTTTGCAGACCCAGGGTATGAGGCGCCGACCTTGGGATCCGCCAGGGATGGCGGTTGATCTGCTGGCGGTGAAGGAAGATTTGCCGAGTCCGGCCGGCCTCACAATCCGACCGGTTGAAGATAAGGAGAGCCTCCAGAAGTGGATTGATGTCTCGTGCTCAGGAGCGCCTGAAACCGCCAACGTATATTCCGGTATATACGGCGGCCTGGGCCTCGGCCCTGACGCGCCGTTGCGCCACTACGTGGGTTCGTTGAACGGTGAGCCGATTGGCGTCGCGTCGTTGTTCCTGAGCGCCGGTGTCGCCAGCGTTCAACTTGTCGTCACTGTTCCACAGGCGCGTCGGCAAGGGATCGGTACGGCCATGACCCTCGCAACCTTGCGCGAGGCGCGCGATCTTGGCTATCGGATCGGCATTCTGACCTCGTCAAAAGTCGGCTACGGCGTGTACCTTCGGCTCGGATTTCAGGAATACTGCCGCTTCCGCATATATGAGTTGGCCAGCGCTTTGTAGGGGCGTATTGCAATACGCCCCTACCAGTGTACACGACCGTTTTAGGTGTTCTCCCAGAGGGACGACAAGGCACTCTGATGAAATTAACCTATGATCCCACATCCAATGTGGCTTATATATACCTCCACGAACAGACTACCCAGGTAGAGACGGTTCGGGTGAGCGATGAACTAAATGTGGACATCGCGCCCGATGGGACGATCTATGGTATCGAGTTGCTCAATGCCAGCGAGCAACTGGCGCGTGACCGAAACGATCGACTGATCGTTGTGAATGAAGCCTCCGGCGAGTCGGTCGAGGTCAAATTGCCTATATGAGTATATGGAGATCACCCTAAAGAAGTCGGAAATCCATTCGATAATAATAACGACAGCGGTCAAACCATTCGCCGCCCGGCGCCGTTGACGCCAGGCAGGCAAGGAAGCGGCCGATAGAAACGGGCGCGAGTAATGCAAGGAGGCAGCATGAACTTAGTGGTGAATCCAGTACCCAGTTTGCGACCAGGGGACGTGAGCGGAGCCGGGCCGGCGAAGGTCGCTGTGGAAAAGAAAGCCGACGGGAAAGACCCCGCAAGCCAAGGAGGGCCGGCCAGCGCGGCCGTTAAGGTCGAGCTTATGACAATGAAAGAAGCCGTCGGTTTGGCCGTTCTCAACAAGCTTTATGGGACTAACGGCAAGATGGTTGGTGCGGCCGGCCGCACCGAACAAGGCTCCACTGATGACCTGTACAACCGCCTGCTCGACTTTGTCCGGGGCGTATTTGAGAAGCAGGGCATTGAATTCAAGCAGATCAGCCAGGATGAAGCCCAGGCGCTGATCGCCGACGACGGCTATTGGGGTGCCCCGCAGACCTCGCAACGGATTCTCGACTTTGTCAAAGGGGTTAGCGGCGGTGACCAAGCCTTGTTCGAGAAGATCAAGAACGCGGTCATCGAGGGATTCAGCCAGGCGCGCCAGGTATTTGGCGGCTGGCTGCCGGATGTTAGCAACCGCACCTACGATCTGGTGATGAAAGGTCTGGATGAAATGTTCGCCCCAAACACTGATGAAGGCCAGCCGGTCGCCGCCGCTCCATCTGAAGGAAATCAGGGTAACAATACCCCGCCGGTTGCCTCTTCGGCGTGATGGCCTGTTGATGGGTGAATAAGTTACCGGTCGCAGGGAACGTAGGGATAGGTCTGAGAGGGTGTCTGGGA
>JBCLEL010000388.1:0-2133 GCA_038913435.1 Chloroflexota bacterium | reverse complement strand
TTCTTGCTCGCACGACGTGGCCCCCGACTCAAGCAATCCTGCGAGGAGAGAGCCACCGATCATTGCAACAGGCAATCCCGATTCCGATTTATTGACACTTATTCGCTCGCCGTATATATAATGACCTATGGCGCGATGGTTACTAGCGAAGCTGATTGTTTTACTGTGCATCGTGCAGGTTGTCGGGTGCACGTCGCTTACTTCGCAGATCACGTCGGGCCCAGTGAGCGCCGCCATGACAGAGATCGCTTATATCGGCGAGGACAATCAGGTATATGTTTCCCGAGCAGACGGCTCCAAGTTACGCCACGTTAGCGGCTCGATAAAGGGTCTTACCAGCGATCAGGGTTGGCTGTTTCGTTGGCCGACGTACAGCCCGGATGGCCGACGCCTCGCCTTCGCCGGCTATAAGGCGGGCGATAGAGGGTCGTTCCAGACTGCCATACTGCACGTCGAACTGGATCGCGATGTCACAACCGCTCTGTTGGAATCTAGCGACATATCGCCTATCTACCTCTACTGGTCGCCAGACAACCGCCGTCTAACTGCACTCGTGCAGCGCGGATCCCAACTAGAACTACTGCTATTCGACACGCAGGGCGACCCCAAACCCAGCACTCTCGCGACGGGACAACCTCTCTACTGGTCTTGGGCGCCGGACGGACAATCTATCGCGGTGCACGTTGGTGGCGATGAGGGCATGAATCTGGAGAGGTGGGTGGGTCTGCTACATCTCAGTCAGGGGGGAGTCCGAGAGGAGCGCTTCCCCGATCATCCCGGCAGCTTTCGAGCGCCGGCCTGGTCAAGCGATGGCAAGAAGCTCGCCTACGTCACCATGTTAGCAGAGACCCAGACTCTGACCCTCCGCGACACTGGCGGCCAGACGACGCATTTGGAAGAGACTAGCGCCGATCTCGTCTTCTCCTGGGCGCCGGGAGCAGACTGGTTGGCATTCTCCTCATCCACCTCCTTCACCCCGAGTCTCTACCAGGGGCTGGAGGTGATGCGCGCCGATGGAAGTGAGCGCCACCGCATCACGAATAACCTGGTAGCAGCGTTTTACTGGTCACCTGATGGAAAGAAGCTCGCTTACGTAGGCGCTGATCTTAGTGCTCAGGTGCTATTCTGGGCAGTGACAGGCTTTGATGGTCAAGATCAACATATTCTAGGCGCTTTTGATCCTGCCGAAGACTTCGCATTCCAACTTCCCTACTTTGATCAGTTCGCGCAGTCTACGAGGGTATGGTCGCCGGACAGCCGCCGGCTGACCTACGCCGCCGAGAGCGATGCGGAACGCAGCAACGGTGACTCAATCGCCGAGCAGATCAACATCTTGGAGACGGCTGAACCAGGAAAACCGCTTTCACTTGCCCGCGGTCGCGTGGCTGCCTGGTCACCCAGGACCTTCAACGCCCCCTAACGGGCATCCACATCGCCGCTCATATGACCTTCCAGTCATGGGCCGGCGGTCCTAGAACCGCTACCAGGCTAGCCACTCGTCTGCGTCATCGTCAAACGCTCGGTTAGCCAACGATTGATCTCCTCTAGCTCCGGCCAGATGATCTGATGGGCCATCGGGTACTCGTGGTAGCTGAGATCAGCGCCAACGCTGGTCAGATAGTCTCGCGTCAGCCGGCCAAAGGTGATCGGTATTACCTGGTCTTGCGTGCCGTGCCCAACGAAGAACGGCCGGCCAGCCAGATTGTTCGGATCTACTTCGAGACCCGAAGTCAGCGGCAGGTAGCCGCTCAACATAATTGCGCCGGCGATTCGCGCTGGCGCGGAGAGCGCGATAGCGCCGGCCATCGTCGCGCCCTGGCTGAACCCGATGAGAAAAATCCGCTTGGGATCAATGTCGTAGGCCGCTGGTAGCTCGTCAATGAACTTCAAGAGTAACTCGACGCTCTGTCCAAAAGTCTTTGGTTCAGGATCGCCTATCTGGTACAAATCGTACCAGTGAAAGCCGGGATTGAGCGCGAACGGCGCTCGCGCGCTGACGATAAACAGCCGGCGATCCAGGTGAGCAGCCAGACCTATCAGGTCGTGCTCGTGACTACCCCTTCCGTGCAGCATTACTACGGCCGGCGGGCTGCCGGCAGCCCGCTCAGGGGGTTGGATCAGGTGGACTAAACT
>JBCLEL010000387.1:0-2143 GCA_038913435.1 Chloroflexota bacterium | reverse complement strand
TCCACCCACGCCAACGCCGGCGCCCCCGCCCAAGCCGGCCGCTGCCGCACCAACCCCCGCCCCAGCGAAGAAAGAGCCTACTGTCTTCAAGTTCCCATTCTTCCAGGGGTTAGATTCTCAGCTTGGCAAGGCGTACACTGAGTTCGCCCGGCTCGTCTCCGAGCGATCGAAGGGTGAGCTGAAGATCGAGCTATTTCCCGATAGTCAGCTTGGCGGAGTGAAGGAAATCGCTGAGCAGCTGAAGCTGGGAGCGCCGATCATCGCCGGTGGCGCCGACGACTGGCTTGCCGATAGCGTCCCGGACTTCAGCGCCTTCACTGCCCCTTACGTCTTCCCCACCTGGCAGGCGTCTCAAAAGTTCTTCAACTCTGACTATTACAAAGAGTTGGCCGATAAGGCACGGGAGAAGACCGGTCTCCTGCTCATCAACCGGAACTGGAACATCGGCCCCCGACACTTCATAAATAAAGCCCGGCCGTTCAATACCCCGGCTGACCTCAAAGGGCTGAAGATTCGGACTCCACAAGTAGAGATTTTCGTGGACACGATCAATACTCTTGGCGGCACTGCCGTGCCCATTTCAGTAGCCGAGATCTACACGTCAGTTCAGCAAGGCATTGTGGATGGCGCAGAAGGACCGATCTTCGCCCTACGCGCCTGGAAACTGCACGAGGCGGCAAAGTACGTTTCGTTGACTTACCACTTTAACCTGATCGGTGGCTTCATTGTCGGCAAGCATTTCCTCGGTCTGCCGGCTGACATCCAGAAGCTTCTCATTGATGCGAATCGCGAGGCCGGCGAGTTCAATAACAAGCTTGTTGATGGTACGCAAGCTCAGGATCGGAAGTTCATGGAGGACGCGGGTGTGAAGTTTAACGACGTGGACCTCACCGTTTGGGTTAAGGCTGTCCAGCCGGTCTACGACAAGTTCGGCAAGGTTTGGACTCCCGGCCTGCTCGACAAGCTTCGGGCCGCGAGCGCCTAAGGGCCGTCTCACCAGATTTCTGACGCCCCGGTGACCACCAGCCATCGCCGGGCAGCATTGTTCAGACGCCTAGCCGCTGGCCCACCGGGAGGAGTTGCCACTTGAAGATCGCTTTCGGCGAGTTCAAAGCCGCCGATCAATTGTCAGGTGAACCGGAGACGCTCAGAGCGGTGCTTCAAGAACAGGGCTATCTCTTCTTTCGGGGACTCATCGCCCGATCTCGCGTTGAGCCAGTGAAGCGGGACGGCATCCGAGTCTGCAAAAAGTTTGGCCTGGTGGATTCACGTGCATCCGCCGAGCCGGAATGGTCTCAACGACCATTCCAAGGTGATGAACTCTCACTGGAAGGTGGATTGGCCCGCAGCTTGGGCAGGTTGAAGTCGCTGCGGGAGCTAATACACGCGCCGGAACTGGCAGCAGTGTTAGAAACGCTGTTTGGCCGAGAAGTCTTCTCCTGGGCTCAGAACCAGGATTCTTTCAAGGTTATCCCCCCTGGCGATTTCACCTACACTCTTGGCCACGTGCGGGTGGCGACTGCCACGCCAGCCCACCAGGATTATTACTCGTTTCGAAGCACCGACTTTTGCACCTTCTGGATACCGCTGATGGATATACCGGAAGAGGTTGGTGGTCTCGTGCTGCGGGAAGGATCCCACCAGGATGGGTTCCATGAACACTGGTGGTGTGGTGACGAGCAATTGGGAGTCCCGGAGAGCGAGCGCGAGGCCGAGCAGTGGGAACGCACGGGCGGTGTCGTTCTCGGCGGCGAGATTGGGCCAAAAAATTATTCCTCTAAGGTGTGGCTTCGGACCGATTACCGCGTAGGCGATGTCCTCATCTTCCATCCGATGATGGTTCACCGGGGGCTCGTCAATCGGTCCGGGCTGGTCCGGTTCTCGGCTGACTTTCGTTACCAGCCCAAGGGCACTCCGATTCCGTGGGTGGCACGGTATCGGGTGTATTACCGCTCGCGATTCCTCCGCGAATCACGAGCGTTCATTGACAACCTCGGGATTGATGCCGAGTTGGCGGCAAAGGTCTGGCAGCGATTCCGCGATCAGGGGCCCAAGCGACAGCGTTTGGACCAGCGGGTCGCTACGATTCTCGACCAATTGCGCTAAGAAACTATCTCAAAACCGCAGAGACGCAGAGGAAATT
>JBCLEL010000386.1:0-2162 GCA_038913435.1 Chloroflexota bacterium | reverse complement strand
CGTTGCTTTTGCAACCCTTCATCGGGGCGACGAATGGAACAACTATCTTCGTTACTTCCCATTATTCTGGTCATTGGCGTCGTAATCTTTGTTATGTCCCGGCTGAACCTTGGTCCCAAGATGAGATGCAACCGCTGCGATGGGACCGGCCGGGTTGACGAGCGTTGGCCCGATCCTACCAAGCCAGGCGGCTGGCATGTCCTTGCGGGGGAATGTCCCAAATGCAAGGGCAAAGGCACCATCAGCAGCCGGTCCTAGCCTGTGTCCGATGAGCGTCTCGGCTGGGTGGTGCGGCGTCTGGCTGGATTCTATCCCGAACTGCCACCACGCCGGCCGGCTGACCCGCTCGATGAGCTGATCGGAACGATCCTCTCGCAGAACACCAGCGACCGCAATTCTGGAGCAGCTTTCCACAATCTCCGGGCTGCGTTCCCAGATTGGGAATCGGTCCTGATCGCCAGCGACGACGCGGTTGCCGAAGCTATACGCTCAGGCGGGCTGCATCGGATCAAGGCGCGGCGCATCCGCCAGACATTGAAGGCGGTAAAAGACCAGGCAGGTCGGCTTGATCTGGATTGGTTAGGCGGACTGCCGCAACCAGAGGTCCGCCGGCGGCTCACCGCCATCCCCGGCGTTGGCGTGAAGACAGCGGCTTGCGTCGAGGCGTTTGCCTTGGGCCTGCCGGCCTGTCCAGCCGACACCCACGTCAGTCGCATCTGTCAACGAGTGGGGCTAGTCAGGACAGGCGCGCCGCCGGAGCAGGCGCAGGCTTTGCTGGAGAGTCAAGTTCCGCCGGCGGACCAGATTGACTTGCACCGCCGGCTGATTAAGCTGGGCCGGGAGGTCTGCCACGCCCGCAAACCGGCCTGCCAGGATTGCCCTCTGAACGCCGGTTGTGACTACTACCAGCGCCAGTCGTCGGCACCGGCCCGACGCTAGAGTTGAACGCGATGGATGAGATGCTTGACGATTGGATAAAATGAATCATAATGGTAGTGAACGCTTATTTCGACTATGACAATTTATTAGGACTAGAGGTAGTGTAGATGCGCGCGATGCGACTTTTGGGCGAGAGGCAAGCCATCGTTGAAACCAGGCCGGAACCCCGGCCGGGGCCGGGCCAGGTGTTGCTGAAGATGAAGGCGGCGGCGATCTGTGGGAGCGATCTGCACGCCTACCGGCAGAAGCTACCCGACGACCACGTCGTCCGGCGCTTTGTCCCCGGCCACGAACCATGCGGACAGATTGTCGAGCTAGGGCCGGCGGTCGCCGGCTGGTCGGTTGGCGACCGGGCGGTCGTCTATCACCGCGTCACCTGTATGAAGTGTCTCTTCTGCACGACCGGCCAGCGCAACCTCTGCGCGAATCGCCTGGGCGCTTACGGTTTCAACCCGGACGGCGCCGACGAGGAGTACATGGTCGCCAATGGCCATGACCTGATGAGGCTGCCGGACGACTTTACCTATGTTGACGGGGCGCTCTTCGCTTGCCAGGTCGGCACTGCTTATTGCCCGTTGAAGGCGATGCATGTCGGTGGACGCGACCGGCTGGTGGTGTCAGGCTTGGGGCCAGTCGGCCTTTTGTCTGTGTTGTTGGGCAAGGCGATGGGCGCGCAGGTTGTCGGCGTTGATCCGTCGGCTGAACGCCGGCGATTGGCCGAGCAGCTTGGCGCTGATGCCGTCCTCGATCCAACGACTAAGCCGATTGGCGAGCAGGTCAACTCCATCTTCCCCGGCGGGGCTGACAAGTTGACTGAGACCTCCGGCGCGCCACCTGCTCACGCCGCCATTGTCAGCCAGCTTCGGACTAATGGCGAAGCGGCAATCGTCGGCCTGGGCACCCACGAGCCGAGCATGAACCTTGCCGAGCTGATGTACAAGCAGATCCGCATATTCGGTTCAAACCTATATCCCAACAGCGAGTTTGACGAGATCGTTGATTTTGTTCGCCAGAAGAAGATACCGATCAGCGGCGTCGTCACTCACCAGATGGGGATTGAGGACGGGCCGGCCGCGTTTCAGATTGCTGACAGCGCCAAGAGCGGCAAGGTGGTCTTCCGTTTCGACTAAGGCAACCCTGGTTGGACCGGCAATATGCAAGCAGGATCGTCCCTAGCAGGCGATTTCACTAGCGTACTGGTAGCATCACTGGTGGTACTGTGG
>JBCLEL010000385.1:0-2166 GCA_038913435.1 Chloroflexota bacterium | reverse complement strand
GTCAGGCCGAAGTGGATGGCAGCGGGCGCGGTTGTTTACGGCTTCTTTGGGTCCAGGATGGTGATTTCTCCTTGTGTCATCTTGCCGGTGAAGGTGGCCTCCGCTCCGAAGATACCATAGTTTATTGGCGCATCTTTTTCATCGAAGAAGGCAGTGAAGGCGAAGCTATCGCCGGCGTTACCCCCGCCGACGCCTTTGTCTATCGCCGTCACCTTGTAGGTGGCGTGTTCGGCGATGGTGCGCGAGCCGATGGTCACGGTTGCCTGTTCCACTTCGGTCTTGCAGCTCAACCCTCCCCGCATAATCACCTGCCGGCTGCCATCGGCCAGCGTTGTCAGTTCGTACTGGTCAATCGTGTTGGTAATCATATACATGTAGAACTTATTCGCGTCTATGACAACCTCGCCCATCTTGAAGGCTTGTGGATTAGTGTACACGAGACAAAAGGCGTAGTTGCGGTCGAAGCTGAAAATCTCTTCCAAAGGCACTGTCGGCTGGCCAGTCTTGGGGTCCGGCATCATCTTGACGTTGGTGCCGCCGCCGGAGGCGGTATTGTAGGAGAGGCGAAGGATTTCCTGACGGGCGGCGTTCAAATCGCGCCCTACGGCAGTGGCCGTCGCTTGCGACTCGGCCGAAGGCTGACAGGCGGCTACAACTGGCGCTATCGCCGCCAGGCCGGCCCACTTAAGCATGGAACGCCTTCCAATCCTTTTAACCCAGGACTCAGCATTCATCTCGACCATCTCCTTAATGAACTGGTTAATCTCGTGACGCCTTGTCAGGCTGTTGGACAACAAGCGCCTCTTATCAATGAACGGAGTCGTTTGGCGGTCTCCGTAGATTCTGGACATAGTTAATCTAACTAATAAAGTTACTCCTGTCAAGTTGCTATCGGTGGGACAATCGTCAAATGAGCCCTCACCAGATTAACCAGCTATCAGAAATATGGAGTTCGGGTTATTGCCGATATTGATCCGCTGCGTCACTTGCCACGAACTGGTGTCGACAACGGCAATCGCAGCCTCTTTGCTCAACATTACGTAGAGTGACTTGCCATTCGGGTCAACCGCCACTTGCGCGGCAAGATTGCCGGCTTTAACTCTGGTGACTTCATCGTAGGTCTTAGTATCAACTACCTGCACGAAATCATCATTTGAATGTGGGATGTATGCCAGCTTCCCATCCGGGCTAAATTGAACGTCAATCGGGACCTTACCAGAAGGAAATCGTTTGATCAGGTCAAGCGTCACCGGATGATATACCGCTGTGTGGGCGCCATCACCAGTATTATTGGATCCCCATCTTTCCGTCACCCAGAACGTGCCGTCAGGGGCATTTCCGCCCATAAACGGCGTGCTGCCTTTAGGAGAAGCGACGATCTTGATGAGCTTGCCGGTCTCCGCGTCGATGCTTGCCACTGCGTCTGTATCTCTAGTCATATAATATGATCGGTAAACGCCATCGGGGCCTTTCACAGTATCGAAGTCACAAATAACGCCCTTCCCAATGCTGCTATCCTTGCCATCACTGTGACCCTCAATCAGTACCGGCACCTTCCAGGTATCAAGCACCTTGAAGTTTTTGGTGTCAATAACCACCACTTGCTCGGCGTGCATTTTGCCGACCAGCAAATGGCCATTGGGAAGCGCCTTGCCGGAATAAGTGGTCAACTCTTCCTTTCCCAGGGAAAGGCGACTGACCACCTCTAACGTATTTGCATTTATGGCGATGTATTCCGCTTCTTGAGCGCCTTTGTTCTGAAGACCTAGCCAGATACTCGTGCCGTCAAAGTAGTTATTGGCGTCATTCCAACCCCAGGCAGCGAATGCTGGGATATTTGCTGTCTTCACCACCTGGTTAGCGCCGGTATCAATCACGCTTATGTGAGGGGAGCTATTGCTGAGCACATACACAAGTGGCGGTTTTTTGGTTTGGAGAGGAGTGACTACCTTCTCGATGATCCTGGTTACTTCCTTTTCGACTACTTTGGTCACTACCTTCTCGGCCGCCTGCGGCTGGCAGGCCGCCACAATCGGCAACGCCCCCAATACGCCGGCCCACTTTAAGAAAGAACGCCTATCAACTATCTTGGACCAGTTCCCGGTGCTCATCTCGCCTCCCTCTTATTTAATGAACGGAGTCGTTTGGCGGTCTCCGTAGATTCTG
>JBCLEL010000384.1:0-2174 GCA_038913435.1 Chloroflexota bacterium | reverse complement strand
CCCCGCAGCTGGCAAGCCAACTCTTCCCTAACCCTATGCGTTCCTGGGAAGGAACAATGCCTATAATAGCCAGGTGAACAATCAGAAACCGTCCCTTAGTATTCGACTACCTATCCCCAGGCTAAACTTTGGCGGCTTGCTCCAACGCTTGATCCCCCCCTCGCCGGCTGAACCATTGCTGGCTACCGCCTGGCTCGATCTGGCGGTCTATCTCGTCCTTGCCGCCGTCAATCTGCTGACTGTTACTACCTTCTTGAACCGAAGCCCGGAAGCGTTGTCGGCGCAACGTAGCCTGCCGCTCGATGATGCCTGGGTGAACCTGACGCTGGCCGACGCGCTGATGCGGACCGGCCGGCCGGAGTTCAATCCAGGTCTGCTAACGCCCAGTCTGGTCAATCCGGCCTGGCTGGCGCTACTCGGCCTATCTCAATCGCTGTTTGGCCCGGCCGGCTTGGACGCCTTAGTCTTGGCCAAGATACTTGGCGCGCTGGTTGCGCTGCTGGTGGCAGTCCTTTTGTACAATCTGACGTTGGCTCTAACCGCCAAGCGTCTGATCGGGCTGCTAGCTGCGCTGGCCTATCTGGCCGACCCATTTATGTTGTACGACCGGCTGGCGGCGACCGAGTTCGGCCTGCACACCGTTTTTTTACTGCTGACCTTATTGGCGCTAGCCCGGCATAATCGACCGGTTGCAGCCGTAGCCCTTGCTCTCGCCATCCTGTCCCGCCCAGAGGGGATGATACTGGCAGCGGCGGTGTTTCTCGTCTATTGGGGACAACGCATCTACCAGCGCAGCCGCGTCACCCTCTTTACCGCCGGCGACGCCCGCGAGTTGCTGCCGTTGGTCGCGCCGGCCGTAGTAGTAATCGCATTACTGGCGGCGTACCACTACTTGCTCGTTGGCATGCCGGCGCCACAGGCCTATCTAGTAAAACACGACTCATCGTTGGGGCTACTAGACCTTCAGGCGCTGGCGATCATCTGGCAGCGATTTCCGTTGATAGTGGTGTGGATGGCATCACCAGCATGGCCGGTCGGAGTCTTGTTGGCGGTCGTCGGCGCAATCTCAGCAGGCCGGGTGAGTGGGAGGCCGGCGGCTGTCGCGGCGCTCTATTTTCTGGCGATGGTCGCCGTGATGAGCAGCTACCTCCTGATGCCAAAGCGTGAATGGGGCTACGAAGATTGGCGCTACTTCGGGCCGCTGATACCACTCGGCTGGATGTGGTGCGCCATTGGCGCAAGTTCGGTCTGGCAAAAGTTTGTAAAAAGCGGGCTAGGTAAAGGCTGGACGCCAACCGCAACGTTGGCTGTCCGGGTGGGCAGTAGCCTGTTACTGATTGTTTGGCTTATCGCTATCGCTCGCCAGGAAGTTCTTTCGTTCGAACGGCTTTCCGCCGAATACGGCGTCAACGCTCGTCGGCTCGAAGAGCTGAACCACAACGTAGCGCGCTGGCTCACCGCCAACGCTCCGGCCGGCGTTCCAATCGCCGCCCGCGAGCCTGGCATCTTACGTTATCTCAGTCAGCGGATAGTCTATGACCTGCGCGGCTATCACATGCCGGCCGCCTTTGGCCTTTCGGTCGAAGATACTAGCCGGCTGCTGCTACCGTCCTATCTGGTCGTAGCGGCTGACCGTGAGATCAATAGCTGGCCCGAAAGCCGTCAGGAAACGCAGTTCAGCGGCGAGTTTGTCCGGGCCGTCGGACGTCAAGACTTAGCGATCTACCGCCTGGACTGGTCAGTCAAGCTGGGCGATCCGGCTCGGCCCTACATCGGGCTTCCAGCCGGAGCAAACCTGCTGGCCGAGATTGATGTTGGCAAGCCGGCCGACGAGAAGAAGTACCTATACGACACGCCTGATTTACTGGTCGTGAACAAAGTCCGTTCAAAGTTGAGCAAAGAGGTCGCTGTTGAAGACGATGGTCGGCCCCACCTAATTCGCGATCAGTATGAGAGCTTCCGCCTAAACATTCCGCCCGGCCGGCGCTTGCTGCTGGTCGCCCGCTACGACGGCTTTGCGCCGCCGGTCGCTGAGGTGTTGGTTGATGAACGCCTGGTTGGGCGCTGGACCTTTGCTGTTGGGGATTACCGGCTGGCCGAAGACCGCTTCGAGATCGGGCCGGAGTTTGTCACCTCCGACCGACCGCGGATAACGATCCAATTCGCCGGCGGGC
>JBCLEL010000383.1:0-2174 GCA_038913435.1 Chloroflexota bacterium | reverse complement strand
AAGCCAGCAAGCGCCTTGGTGCCGTTTGTAGAACGGCTAGTCATAGTTTCCACCATCTGCACCATCGGCTTGGCCCTGACGCTGGTACTCGATCCTCCTTTCGTCTGGGCGCTAGTGGCGGCGCTGGTGTTGACCGTCATCTTGGGCACTGACTACACCCTTCGCTTTGGTCCGGACGGAAAGATCCGGCGCGGCTATGAGATGACGACTCTGTGGGCGTTGCCGACACTGCTGGTAGTTGGGGCGTTCCTCTTCCTGCGGCTGCCGATGTTCAACAGCGGATCGGCCATCGCGGCCGGCCTGGCAGCCACCGGGCTGTTGCTAGGGCTGATTCTTCTATCCGAGTACTACGTCATAGAGCCAGTTAGAGAGTCTCGCAGCAAGGCGCGCTTCTGGCTAAACATACTTTCGTACCTGATCGCCTTTGCCCTCTACACCGCGATCTACGCGCCGAAGGTTCGCAGCGCCTTCTCGGCGACGGCGGTGGCGGTGGTGACCGCGCTGATCTGCCTGGAGCTTTATCTTGGCGGGCGGGAGGACCGACATCGAGGTCTGGTCTATGCAATCATAACTGGTCTTGGCATAGGACAGATCACCTGGGCGTTAAACTACTGGATCATTGACACCTTGACCGGCGGCGCGCTATTGACAATTGCCTTCTACTGGGTGTCTAGCGTCATACGCTATCATCTGTCCGGCCGGCTTAAACTGAAGACCTTGCTAGAGTTCTCCGGGGTGTCCAGTCTCTGGCTGATGATGATATTCCTTACCGGTCTTTGGTTGCGGTGATTGTAGTTCTGCCAATAACCGGGAGCCCTACGTACGTAGGGCCATTGGGGTCGCCTATGTCGCCCTCTACGCTACGGGGCCGGCAACCCGAGATTGTTGTTAGAACCGCAATTGAATGCCTTGATAAGTAATTGTTCAGATTCGAGGAGTTTTCGCAATCCTCATGGCCAGCGGGGGGAGTGCAGAGGGTCGCCTAGGGCGACCTTCTGCCGGGGGTCTGGGGGTGTCCCCCAGCCAAATTCCCCCTCTCCCGCGGCGAGCGGGAGAGGGGGAATTTGGGGGTGAGGGTTGTCCGCGGGCCGAAGAGGGCGAATGGCCATTCGCCCCTACTAAACCGACGCCGGGGGCAAGTACGTCCACCGAAATCTGAACTGTTACCTTGATAACAGCCAGGGATACCAGTAAAATCTCAGCGTTCAATGATGTGTCAAGTTTCACTGACTCATTATCCTGGAACACCCGTGAGTGAATATCAAACGATGGCGCCTAATAGATTTGCCAGCGGGTGACTATGTTGAGGGATACTAACCGAATGTCCAACTATCAGACCGAAGACCGCACCAGGCTGAAGCGACGTTGGGTAGATCAAGCGATCGAATTCGCCATGGAAAACCGTTGGCAGGAGGCGGTCAAGGTTAACGAGAGCATAATCGAGTTTTTCCCAAACGACATCGAGGCTCTGAACCGATTAGGCCGCGCTTTGATGGAACTCGGCAGGTACAAGGAAGCGTTGAGCGCCTATCAACGAACGTTAGAGCTTGACCGAAGCAACCTCATAGCCAATAAAAACGTTCGGCGGCTGACCCACCTGACCGCCAACGCACAATCGCCCCTTCGCTCGACGCCGAAGCGTGTTGATCCGCGGCTGTTCATCGCTGAAGAAGGTAAGACGGGCATCATCAAGCTGGCGCAGGCGACAGACCGAGCGGCGTTAGATGCTGCCACCATCGGCGACCAGTTTCAATTGACAGTGGACAAACGATCTCTTTACATTACCGACTTAGGTGGTCGGCGGATTGGGCTACTTGACCCGAAGGCGAGCCAGCGTCTCATTGACCTGATAAACGGCGGAAATCGCTACCAGGCGGCGCTTATGTCAGTCGCGTCCAGCGGTGAAGCCAAGATTTTCGTGCGTGAAATGCTCCGCCACCCCAATCAAGCTGGCAAGGTCTCGTTCCCGCCGCGTAGCGGCGCGACTGGCGTCCGTCCATATCTGCGCGCCAGACAGGTCAAGCCTGATTTTGAAGAGGAAGAAGACGAGGAGATAACAGAAGGAGCGGATCACGCGGGCGAGTTCGACTTCGAGGAGTCGGAGGAGCGGCTACACGATTCGGATTTTGACGATGACGCAGATACCAATTAATATCAATTGGTACTAGCTGTGG
>JBCLEL010000382.1:0-2181 GCA_038913435.1 Chloroflexota bacterium | reverse complement strand
GCGCTTGAAATTGGCCTGAAGGCCCTTATGTGTTTACCATGCACCCAAAGTAGGTAGAGCCAAACTTGAAAGCGCACGGCAGGGACACCTAGATTGTTACTAGCAATTGACATCAGCAATACCAACATCAAGGCTGGCGTCTATCAGGGTGATTCACTGGTTGCTGACTGGCGTGTGGCGACCGATCACCACCGGTTGTCCGACGAATACGCTGTACTGCTGCGGGCGCTGTTCGCCCAGAGCGGTCTGGAATGGAAGCTCGTTGACGGTGTGGTGCTGGGTAGCGTGGTTCCCACCCTCACCGCAACGTTCGTCGAGCTTTCGCGCAAATACCTGGATTGTGACCCGGTGGTGCTGGGGCCAGGCGCTCGCACCGGAATAAAGATTTTGATTGACAACCCGCGCGAAGTTGGGGCTGATCGCATCGCTAACACGGTTGCCGCCTATCGCAAATACGGCGGACCGGCTATCGTCGTGGACTTTGGAACAGCGACAACGTTCGATGCCGTTTCGGCCGACGGGGACTATCTGGGCGGCGCAATTGCGCCGGGCGTCATCGTTGCCGCCGAGGCGCTGGTGCAAAAAGCGGCGCGTCTAAATTCAGTGGAGATCATTAGGCCGCGCAGCGCCATCGGCAAGAATACGGTTACTTCAATGCAATCGGGCATCCTGTTTGGCTATGTCGGGCTGACTGAAGGTCTGATTGCCCGCTTCCAGGAGGAGCTGGGGCCGGCCAAAGTCATTGCGACCGGCGGCCTGGCCAACCTGATCGCCGCTGAGACCAAAATGATCGAAGTGGTTGACATCTTTCTAACCCTCGACGGCCTCCGATTGATCTACGAGTTGAACGTTGACCGGAGTGAAAAGCGATGAGTGGCAACCCATTGAAAGGCCGGCAGATCGTCCTGGGAGTGACCGGAAGCATAGCCGCTTTCAAGGCGGTTGCGCTGGCCAGCGAGCTGGTAAAGCGAGGCGGGCTGGTTGACGTTGTGATGACGCCGGCCGCAACCAAGTTTGTCACGCCGCTCAGCTTTTATGCGATCACCCACCGGCCAGTCATCACCGACCTATTCGATCCGCAAATCGAGCTGGAGATCGGCCATGTCACGCTGGGCGAGCGGGCCGAGCTGATGATCGTTGCGCCGGCTAGCGCCAACACGATAGCAAAGCTGGCGCTGGGTCTGGCCGACGATCCGCTGACGACGACTGCGCTGGCGACGCGCGCGCCGTTGCTGATCGCGCCGGCCATGGAAACAGCGATGTTCGATCATCCGGCGACCCAGGCCCATCTGCAAAGGCTGATCGAGAGAGGCTCTACCATCGTAGGCCCGGCTAGCGGCCGGCTGGCGTCAGGGCGAGAGGGGCGCGGACGCATGGTCGAGCCGGCTGACATCGTCCAAGCGGCGGAGGCTATCCTGGCGCGCGAGCAGGACCTGGCCGGCCGGCGGATCGTCGTCACCGCCGGCGGGACCCGCGAGCCGATTGATCCGGTCCGCTACATTAGCAACCGTTCCTCAGGCCGGATGGGCTACGCCGTGGCTCAGGCGGCCCGCGACCGCGGCGCCGCTGTCACGCTCGTGTCAGCCTCTACTTTGCCGCCACCGGCCGGCGTCAAGTTGGTGCAAGTCGAGACGGCCCTTGAGATGCAACAAGCAGTTGAGGCTGCGACAGCAGACGCGGACATTTTGATAATGGCGGCGGCGGTAGCTGATTTCCGGCCAGCGCGACCGTCCGAGCGCAAGATCAAAAAGGATGAGGCCGATCTTACCCTAGAGTTGGTCCGCAACCCAGACATCCTAGCCAGCTTGAAGAATGACCGGCTGGTCAAGGTCGGGTTCGCCGCCGAGACTGATAATCTGCTGACCAACGCCAGAAAGAAGATCGCTGAGAAGGGTCTGGCTATGATCGTCGCTAACGACGTGACGGCGCCGGATAGCGGATTTGAGGTCGAGACCAACAGGGTCACAATCATTGACCGGACCGGCCAGGCCCACCAGTACCCACTTATGTCGAAACGTCAAGTGGCTGACCTAGTGCTGGATCATATAGTTGAAAGCTTGCCGGCACGGTAATACAATCGGGCTAGCGTTTATCGAGACTGCTTCGGGATTGTCTTAGGCAACCCTTCGCAATGACTGTATCAGTGTCATTGCTCTGAAAATGAGCCTCCCGGATATCCGA
>JBCLEL010000381.1:0-2208 GCA_038913435.1 Chloroflexota bacterium | reverse complement strand
TCTCTCCGTATGTATGGGGTTAGACAAAGAGCAGATAGGGCGACTCAAGCAGGGCCTTAACCCTTGCTAGGAACTCAGCCGCCGGCGCGCCATCAATGATGCGGTGGTCAAAGGTCAGACTCAGCCACATAGTTGGCCGCACCACTACCTGTCCGTCACGCACCACCGCCCGATCACCGATCCGTCCGATGCCTAAAATGGCGCATTCAGGGTAATTGATGATAGGGGTGAACGCCTCGACACCGTAGGTGCCGAGGTTGGTGATGGTGAATGTTCCTCCAGAAACGTCGTCGCGAGTAAGTTTGCCGGCCCTCGCTCGCTCGGACAGGTCGCGCATCGCTGTGTTGATCTCCATCAGCGACTTCTTGTCAGCGTTTCGGACGAAGGGCACGATGAGGCCATCTTCTAGCGCAACGGCAACGCCGACATTGACGTCTTTATGCAGGTGGATGTCTTGCTCTACCAGGCTGGCGTTGATCTTCGGATGCTCGGTCAACGCCTTTGCCACCGCTCTGACGATGACGTCGGTGTAGGAGACCCTCAGCTTGACGGTACGCTCCCACTCCGCGTTAATCTGGGCGCGCAGCTTGGCAACCTCGCTCATATCAACTTCGGCTGTCAGAGTAACCGGCGCCGTGACATCCTTGCTGCGGTGCATCCGTTCAGCGATAGTCCTTCGCATGCCAGCTAACCTGACGGTCTCGTAGGCGGCCGGCGCAACGGGAGTTGGGGCAGCGACCGCCATTGGGACGGCAACCGGCGCAAGGACGGCTGTCTTAGCCGCCGCCACAACGTCTCTTTCCAAAATACGCCCGCCGGGACCGGTGCCGGTAACTGAGCTGATGTCAATACCGATTTCCTCAGCTACCCGGCGCGCCCGCGGCGAGACGAATATACGTTCTCCCCGCTCAGCCGGCTGCGTCGAGGCCGGCGTAGCGGAGACCGCTGCCGGCGACTGTGCCATAGGCGCTGCTGGTGGAGCAAGGGCAGCCGAAGAGACGCTCCCTAGTTTTTCGCCGGGCATGGCAATAATCGCGAGAACAGTCCCGACTACTACCTTTTCGCCTTCCGGTACAGATATTTTGCCAAGCACTCCACCGGCCGGCGATTCAACAGCGGTTGACACTTTGTCACTTTCGATCTCATATAGTGGCTCGCCCTGCTTGATTGATTCGCCCTCTTTTTTTAGCCACCGAGTAACGGTCCCATCATCCATTGAAGGCGAAAGTTGCATAAGCTTTACTTCGTATGGCACTCGCGATCCTCCTGCATCGTGACCAACCAGTCGTGGGGATAGTCACGGTTGTATTCTGTTTCATTGGTTATTAAAGCGGGTGTTTGGGCGGCTGACCGCATAAGTTTAGCAGACTCGGTCGCTAATCGCTGTTTTCGTGAAGGTGAATGGCGAGCCAAAGGCGAATCTGAATGGCGCGGTATTCAAAGAATCCCAAAAAAATCTCCGAACGCGTTGAGGTCTAGACCAACACTGACGGTGCTTGAGCCTATTCTTCACGACTGATTGGCCCGACTGGTTGTGGCCGGCCGTAACGCCTAATGTCCGCCAGTGTCACCAGTGAATGGAGCTTGAAGCCGGCCATGTCAAGGCTCTCATTCCCACTTTGCTCCAAATCTACTATTGCGACCACATCGCGGACGATGAGGCCGGCCTGTTGTAGCTGCCTCGCCGTGTCAATGGAGCTAGCCCCGGTCGTTACCAAATCTTCTACTACACAGGCGACGCTAGCTCGTGCGAAATCACCTTCAACCGTCGGGCGCTCGTCGGAAAATGGCGCCGGCTTGCGAACCCATAGCATCGGAATGTCTGTCATCAGGGAGATTGCCGTCGCCAGTGGAATGCCGGCGTACGGGACTCCTACCAGCCGGTCCACTCCCAGATCCCACACGATGTCAGCTATTTTTTCCGCCAGATAGCGGAACATAGATGGATGGGAAGCCAACCCGTGCAGATCAACCATCACGTCGGATTTCGTCCCGTTGCGGAAGGTAAAGTCACCGTATCTGATCGCGCCTATATCGGTGAGCACCTTGATCTCAGTTTGCTTGATCATAGGGACGTGGCGGGCCATCAAAAATCACCCCCTCGAATATTCTGACCGCTTTGTAATCGGCAGAGACCGGCCAGCTTGTACACCGCCGGCCGGATTGGATGCCGCTGCTACCTGGCATTATACAATTGATCGGTAGGCG
>JBCLEL010000380.1:0-2210 GCA_038913435.1 Chloroflexota bacterium | reverse complement strand
GCCGGACCCATTGCGGATTCTCGCGGAATACCAGCGGATAATCGGCTGCCGCTTCTTCGTTGAACTCAACCCCTAGTCCCGGCGTCGTCGGAAGGTTAAAGTGATCGCCCTCCAACTCAGGGATCACCGGGAACAGGTCGCGGGGATAACCGCCGGCTGGCGGATTATGCTCTTGAAGGGCAAAGTTTGGCACGCTGGCGCAGTAGTGGACCGTCGCGGCGGTACAGATCGGCCCCCAGGGATTATGCGGCATGACATCAATGTAATGGGCCTCGCACATGCCGGCAATCTTCTTCCCCTCGGTAATGCCGCCGACCATACAGAGGTCAACCCGGGCATAGTTCACGATGTCCTGCTCGACGTAAGGCGCGAAGGCCCATTTACTGGAAAACTCCTCGCCAATCGCAAAAGGAATTGGTGTCATCCGGCGCAAACCTTGGTAAGCGCCCGGATTCTCACAGCGGATCGGTTCCTCCAGAAACATCAGGTTCAAGTCTTGGACCTTCTGACAGAAATAGGCCGCTTCGGCCGGCGAAAAGCGATGATGAGCGTCCACCCCTATGCGTATTCCATCCCCCACCGCTTTCCTCACCTCGCGCAACCAATAGACCGCCGTTTCTATCGCCTCAAAAGGCTCGAATAAGGCCCCGTGATGATGGGTTCGCTCCTGGCCGGGCATGTCGGGGACCGTCCGAAGGGTTCTAAATCCGGCCGCTATCCTGTCTTGTGCCGATCTTATGCATGACTCATCTTGCAAGCGATAGAAATTGTCGAAACAGGTGACATAATTCCGGCAAGCGCCACCAAGCAGCTCGTAGACCGGCACCCCGAGCGATTTTCCCAAGATGTCCCACAGCGCGATGTCAATGGCAGAGGCGGCGGCCTCTACGACCTTTCCACCTTCCATGTACTGGCTGCGGTACATGAGCTGCCAGATGTGCTCGATCCGCCTGGGGTCCTGGCCGATCAGGAACTCGCGCAAGTGCTCGATCATCCCGCAGATCGCCCGCTCTCGGCTGGATATTCCCGCCTCGCCGACCCCAGATATACCTTTGTCGGTCTCGATCTTCACAATCGTGTAGTTACGCCCGCCGGCGCTGACGGCAAATGGTTTGATCGCAGTGATTTTCATGGGAAATACCCTCCTTTATTTTGTATTGTATAGCGGTTCTGTCATTGCGAGCGAAGAGATGCAATCTCGGATACCAAACTTTTCGCACTTCTCCGAGGTAAGTACCCGTCGCGTAAGTCCAACATGGCCAGCAACCGTTCAAGGTGACGGATTGTCTGTGCGTCGGCCTTGTCCGCCGGCTGGCGCACGTTCGCTGTCTTGATGACGCCGAGGATGCGAAGCATCTCTTTACGCACTGACACAAACAAGTTACCGTGTGACTCTATGGTTACCAGCGGCAAGTAGCGATGCCACAATCGGATCGCGCCATCCAAGTCGCCGGTCTTGAACATCCGCCATACGTCAACCAGCAAGCCGGCGAAGACCAGGCCGGTCAGGATGCCATCGGCGCCGCGCTCAAGCTCCTGGTCGAAGAAGGCGCTGCCGGCGGTGAACAAGCCAATCTGGTCGCCAACGGCGGCCCTTACTTGCGTCAGCTTGTAGGTGACCGGCTGTCCCTCGACCTTGGCGTAGCGTACGTTCTCAATCTCTTTCAGGATCCGGGCGATCAAGGCCGCCGGCATAACCACGCCGGTGCTGTTCGGCTCGTCCTGGAGCACAACCGGAATGTCAACCGCCTTTGACACTGTCTCGTAGTGCCGGAATATGCCATCGCCGTCTGGCCTCGTCACGTAGGGCGGCAATACGACCACCGCCGCCGCTCCCAAGCCGGCGAACTCTTCGCACTGCCTGGCGGCGACGTAGGTGCTCGGATGGCCGGCGCCAACCAGCACCGGCCTTTGGCCATTCACCTGGTCAACCGCGATCTTGACTATCCGCCGGCGCTCCTCGTCGGAGAGAAAATAGCTCTCGCTGGCGACACCGAGAACGAATACTCCATCCACCTGGCAACTGAGGAAATAGTCAATCGCCGAGCGCAGGCTAGCCTCATCTAGCTCGCCCCCATCGTCGAAAGGCGTCGGGATGATGCTGAAGACGCCGGCTAGTCGCCCGGATTTCATCATGTCAGTCACATCTCCTCCCAGACTCAGCTAAACTCGTATATTAGTCTATCGCGTCAACGACGGCTTGACGCCAT
>JBCLEL010000379.1:0-2221 GCA_038913435.1 Chloroflexota bacterium | reverse complement strand
TGTATTCCCGAAAATGTCGCCTGACTATGCACCAGGCTTGCGCTATACGCAGACCTAGCGGAATTTGTGCGGGCCGAAATCGGCCTGGTAGTAGGGAACGATCATCCCACCAGGTGCAGCAACCTTATCTAGCGCCGCCCGGTCTTCGTCAGTCACCTTGACCTTTAGTGCTCCGAGATTGTCCTCTAGCTGTTGCACTGTCCGCGGGCCGATGACTGGGCTAGTGATACCCGGCTGGTGTAGAAGCCATGCCAGCGCCAACTGGCTCGGCGTGTAGTCTTTCTGCCTGGCAAGATCGCTGAGGGTTTCGACAACGGCGAAGCTAGCGTCGGAAAACAGGGTTTTGGCATGTTCGCTGAGACCGGACAACCGAGCTATCCTGGCATAGCGGGCGTCCTCCGGCCAGGGCCGGCTACGTTGGTACTTGCCGGTCAAAAATCCTCCTGCCAGCGGCGAGTACGGGATCACCGCTAGCCCGTAGGTCAACGCCATCGGTATCAACTCTCGCTCAACCCGGCGGTCTAGCAAGTTGTATGGTGGCTGGTCGCATACAAAACGGTTCAGGCCAAGCTCTTTGCTAACCCACAACGACTCAACTATCTGCCAGGCTGCAAAACTGCTTGTCCCTATGTAGCGAACCTTGCCGGCGCGCACCAGGTCATCCAATGCCCGCAAAGTCTCGTCAATGGGCACATCAGATTGAGGGCGGTGGATCTGGTAGAGGTCAATCCAGTCAGTCTGGAGACGTTTCAATGAAGCATGACACTGCTCGATG
Source organism: Chloroflexota bacterium (assembly GCA_038913435.1). Lineage (GTDB taxonomy): Bacteria > Chloroflexota > UBA6077 > FW602-bin22 > JBCLEL01 > JBCLEL01. The sequence continues at coordinate 1,446 of JBCLEL010000379.1, read as the reverse complement.
ATATGGCGGCGGTGGTTGCCCTGGGCGTTAGGATCGTCGTCCGACATCCGGCCGTGCACCTTGGTCGCCAACACTACCTGATTGCGCTTGCCAGTGCGTTTTAAGACCTGACCAATGCGCTCCTCGTTCGCGCCCCGGCCATAGGAATTGGCGGTGTCAAGGAAATTGATCCCGGCGTCAAGCGCCCTTTCCAAGATGGCCGCCTCTTCGGCTTGCTCGCTTGGCTTCTCGCCAAACATCAAGTTTCCGAGACAGAGTGGGCTGACCTTGACACCGGTGCGACCGAGATTGTGGTATTCCATCGTCAATAACCCTGTCGGCGTCACCATCTGAACTTATGGGGACCGAAATCAGCTTGGTAGTAGGGTACAATGACTTGACCAGGAACGGCAACTTTGTCCAAAGTGGCACGGTCTTCGTCAGTAACTTTCAGGTTCAGCGCCCCAAGGTTGTCCTCTAACTGTTGCATAGTCCGAGGGCCAGCGATGGGACTGGTGATACCCGGCTGTTGGGCGCACCAAGCCAGGGCTAATTGACTCGGCGTGCAACCCTTCGCTTCCGCTAGTTGGCCCAGAGCTTCAACGACGGCAAAGGTTGCGTCTGCGAATAAGGTCTTAGTCATTTCGTGGTCTACGGCTAACGTCCATCTAGCGCCTTCCGGCTTGCCTTCGCCACGTTGGTACTTGCCGGTCAGGAACCCGCCGGCCAGCGGCGACCAGGGAATTATCGCTAGGCCGTGAGTAATAGCCATTGGTACCAGCTCGCGTTCGATCCGGCGGTCCAACAGGTTGTACGGGGGCTGCTCGCAGATAAACCTATTCAGCCCCAGCTCTTTGGCGACCCACAGGGCCTCGACCACCTGCCAGGCGGCAAAAGTGCTACAACCGATGTAACGGACCTTGCCGGCCCGAATCAGGTCGTCCAGCGCCCGCAACGTCTCGTCAATCGGGATGTCTGATTGAGGCCGGTGTATCTGATAGAGGTCAATCCAATCGGTTTGCAGCCGCATCAACGAGGCGTTGCACTGCTCGACGATGTTCCGACGGTGATTGCCTTGCATATTTGGGTCATCATCGGACATCCGGCTATGCACCTTGGTCGCCAGAACAATCCGATTGCGCTTGCCGTTGCGTTTCAGAGCCTTTCCTACCACCTCTTCGCTGGCGCCTCGCCCATAGCTGTTAGCGGTGTCCAGGAAGTTGACGCCGGCGTCAATCGCCCGATCAATGATGTCCATAGAGTCGGTCTCGGCTGTTTTTCCGCCGAACATCAGGCAGCCCAGACATAGTGGGCTGACCTTCACGCCGGTGCGTCCAAGACTACGATACTCCACTTTGACAACTCCTTATAGCCCAAGCTCAACAACCCGGTTGGCCCCATTCTTCCTGAAAGTAGGTGGTTTGGTCAACCGGCCAGAATTCCGCGGGGACGGCAAATCAAGGCCGC
>JBCLEL010000378.1:0-2249 GCA_038913435.1 Chloroflexota bacterium | reverse complement strand
TTTCGCTAGCGTCTTCACTGTTCTTGCTACCTAACCGTGCTAGTGCATGATCAGGCGACCCTTTTGGGAATGGTGGTACGATCTTCCAGTGGGCAGCCCTACGGGACCTTGCCGACAATGACGCACATCCAAAGCCTTCCCAAAAGACTATCTTGAACCTGCACTAGGAGTTGACCATTGCTTAACCTGTCATTCCACAAACCAGGGCGCTTCTATCGCGGCAACCTGCACACCCATACCACCCTCTCCGATGGAGAATTGACCCCTGCCGAGGTGGTGGCAACCTATCGCAAAAACGGCTACGACTTCATCGCGCTATCCGACCATTTCCTCGAAAAGTACGGGTTTCCAATTACCGATTCGCAGGAGTTTCGTTCAGCGGACTTCACGACCTTACTAGGGGCCGAACTGCATGCTCCTCAAACCGAGCTTGGCGAGCTCTGGCACATCATTGGGCTTGGACTACCGCTAGATTTCGCCCCGCCTGACGCAACCGAGACCGGCCCCCAGTTGTCGGCGCGTGCCGCCGCAGCCGGCGCTTTCATCGGCCATCGCTCACCCGGCCTGGTACACACTCACCCTGGCCGATGCATTGACGCTTGAGACGGCCAATTCGGTCGAGGTTTACAATACAACTTGTGCCGCGCTGAACGACCGTGGAGATAGCTGGTACATGAGCGACTTGCTGTCACACAGAGGCCGCCGGCTGAGCGCCTACGCCGCTGACGACGCTCATTTCCGACAAAATCGGCTCGATCACTGCGCCGCCTGGGTCCAGGTGCGGGCTGAAAACCTAACGCCGGAGGCTCTCTTATCGTCCTTGAAAGCCGGCCACTTTTATTCCAGCCAGGGACCTAAGATAGAGAATATCGAGATAACCGACGGCCGGATATACATCGCCTGTTCGCCGGCCCAATCGGTCTTCGTCAGCGGGCGAGGCGCCGGCGCACACTACCAACACGGCAATGGAATCACCGAATACGAGTTCTTGCTGGAGCAATTCGCCGGCTCTTACTGTCGAGTGACGGTCGTGGACGCTGCTGGCAAGCGCGCCTGGTCCAATCCGATCTGGCTAGATTAAATTGTGAGGCATCCCGCCAGTCGAGCGCCTCAGCGGCAATCATCCGCTACCATCACGTGTCTTCCAGCGGTCAAGACTAGCTCGCGCCGGCGAGCCTTTGTTGCAACTCGCGGATTACTTGGACCGGACTACGGCGTGGCCAAGGGGCCGAGTTGTCCGTCGTCTTCACCTTCAACACAACCATTACCGGCCCTGCTTCATTCACCACCCAGCCGGCTACTCGCTCAAACTCATGCAGATTGTCAAAGGTGTAGGCGGTGCGGTAGCCGGCGGCTAACGCTAGTGCTTCGAAGTCAACCCGGCCGGCGCCGGGGACCGGCTGACCACCGGTTATCGCGTAAACGCCGTTTTCAAAGACGAAGTGAACCAGATTGGCCGGCGCGGCGTGTGCTATGGTGACCATCGTGCCAAGATTCATCAACAAGCTGCCGTCACCATCCAGCAGATAGACACGCCGGTCTGGTTTTGCCAGGGCGATGCCCAGCGCCAGAGAGGAAGCCTTACCCATCGCGCTGCCCATAGGGATATGCAGTTGCTGGTCTTTGGCAACCAAAGGCCATTCGCGCGAGGTGGACATGGTGGAGACTATCACTACGTTGTCCTGGTGCTGGCCGATGACCTTGATCGCGTCGAGCGAGGCGATCATCATTCATACTCCGTGCCGATGAGAACGGCCACCGGCTGCGAGAGTTCTTGCGCCTCCCGAAACGCCGTGGAGATCAGCGCCACTTCCTGGTCTGACTCGACCAAGTAGTGCTTGATGCCCCAAGCGTCCAGGTAGCGCCCAGTAAATACGCCGGCTGAGTCGCTCATCGGTTGGCCGTGTCGCCAGCCACGATAACCTATCAAGGTGAGCAAGGGCAGCTTGTAGTCCAAGGTCATGCCGCGTATCGAGTCGCCGGACTCAAACAAGCCGGTGTTCTGGATCATAACTGCCGGCGTCTTACCGCCGATGATCAGACCCATCGCGACGCCAAACGCCTCACCTTCCCGGCAGACCGGCACCAGCGTCAGCGCCGGGTCAGTCACGATGGTATCGTACATGAACCGCGCTTCACTATCCGGCAGCCACACGATATGGGTGATTCCACAGCGTTTAAGCTCCTCGACAAACCGGCGGGCAGTGAGCGATGCCTGCGAAGTTGCCATCTCTACCTCCTCTCGACCA
>JBCLEL010000377.1:0-2260 GCA_038913435.1 Chloroflexota bacterium | reverse complement strand
ATCATTAAAGAAGACCGGCTAGGACTAGATGTTGTCTACGTTCAAGCCAAGCGTTGGGACGGAGTTGTAGGACGGCCGATTGTTCAAGGGTTCGCCGGCAGCCTAGAGGGGCAAAGGGCTAGGAAGGGCGTTTTGATTACAACATCGTCGTTTACTAAGGACGCCCAAGACTACATTGGCCGCATAGAGAAAAAGATTGTACTGGTTAATGGTGAAGAGCTCGCGCAACTGATGATTGACCACAACATTGGTGTAACTGAAGTAGCCACCTACACGGTGAAACGGGTTGATTCGGACTATTTTGGTGAAGAATAAAGAATAAGAGAGAGGCTGGAATTGATAGTCAGAAGCGACAACTACATGGTTATCTCAAACAACTCGAACAACGCCTACTGGGTGGAGGAGTTCTATCCGCGCTGGGCGGCGATCAACACCTTTCGCTACTTTCCGGGCCAGAAGAAGGGTCATGGAGTAGAACCCCACTACCACGACGGCGACGAGTTCTGGCTCTTCCTCAGCGGGCGCGGCGAGGTCTGGCTCGACGGACAACCATTTCCGATCACGGCGAATACCGCCGTTTATACCCCGATGGGAGTCGTCCACCGGTTCCAGATGTTCACCGACTTCGAGAACGTCCCGCTGGTCACCCACCTTGAACGGCAGAAAAGGGCAGCTCACATCCTGGTGGACGAAGACGGCCCGCCTGTACCGACGGTGCCGGGCTTCACGGTCGCCGGCGCTGACAATGCCGGACCTTTCGCCAACCGAGGCTCGCGCTGCCCGCTGAGTGAGCTGCGGATGTTCACTCTGCCGGCTGGCGCAACGGTAGAAGGCGACCACCTGGCAGCAAACGAACATTGGCTGGTCTTGTCGGGAGCAGTCAAGCTAACTGTTGAAGGAGCGGAAGTCGAGTTGACGGCCGGCGATGTTGCCTTGCTCCGAGCCGGTGTAGTGCGCCGACTGCGCTCTATGGAGACTTCTAGGTTGGCTTTGGCTCGCGAGTGAGCAGGTTGACCAGCCGCTTGCCCGCAAGATTGTGGCGCTACCATCATCAAGGTAGAATTGCCCTAGCGCTAACTCAGCGGAGAGAAAGTGGACAATCTCCAGCCCGCCGCCCGAGCGGCGTTAATCGAAGACGCTGATTGGCAGAGCGCCCTTCAGCAAGCGTTGGCCCAGACTCGCGGTATCACGACCGATCTGGCGGTGCTCTTTGCCAGTGCGGAGTACGCTGAACATCTGCCTGAAATAGTGCGCCAGGTGTGGGATGCGACCGGCACGTCGGTGTTGATTGGCTGCTCCGGCCAGGGCATAATCGGCCCGGCGCGGGAGTTGGAGGACCGGCCGGCGCTGGCGCTGCTGGTTATATCTCTCCCTGGGGCAACACTCCAGACCGCCCGCTTCACCCAAGAGCTGGTACAGACCTGCGAACAACCGAAGCAATGGCAGGAACAGCTAGCGATTCCTCCCGACGACGTGAACGCTTGGCTGGTCTTTGCCGATCCGTTTCGCATGGACTGCGACGGACTGGTCGAAGGGTTAGCGAGAGCCTACCCTGGCCGGCCGACGCTCGGCGGACTGGCTTCCGCCCGGCCCTCAGACCGGCGGACTTTCGTCTTTCTCGGTAACGAGGTTTACGATGAGGGCGGCGTTGGACTGGCGATTGGTGGCCCGTACAGCATCCTGCCGCTGGTGTCGCAAGGTTGCGAGCCAATCGGCGAACCCTGGACCATCACCAGTGTGACAAACAACCTGATCGAGACTATCTCCAATCGCCCGGCCTACGAAGTCCTGGTCGAGATGTTTCAGGGTCTGCCGATTGATGTCCAACAGCGGTCGCAGGGCAATATCCTGGTCGGCCTGGCCGCCAACGAGTACCGCGACGAGTTCCGCCGGGGCGATTTCCTCATCCGCAACCTGATTGGAGTAGACCGGACCAGCGGTGCGCTGGCAATTGGGGCGTTGCCAAGAGTCGGCCAGACGATCCAGTTCCAGATGCGCGACGCCGCCACCGCCGACGTAGATTTGAATGAGTTGCTCGACCAGACGCGCACGGCGTTGGGCGAGCGCAACCCAATTGCCGCTATCCTATGCTCCTGCAATGGCCGCGGCGTCGGCTTGTTTGGCAGGCCGGACCACGACGCTGGCGCGGTTGCTAGCAAGCTAGGGCTGCTCCCGCTGGCCGGCCTCTTTTGCAATGGCGAGATCGGCCCAATCGGTGCGCGACCATTCTTGCACGGATTTACCGCCAGCATAGCAATGT
>JBCLEL010000376.1:0-2272 GCA_038913435.1 Chloroflexota bacterium | reverse complement strand
TACGTTGTGCTAACATGTGGCCGTTCGCGGTGCAGGCGCATCTAGTTCAACCATCATTGGGAGGGTCTGATATGAACGCTTCCCGCCGGCGCTTTCTTGGTCTGACTTTGCTTTTTGGCAGCACATTGCTAGTGGCCTGCGCGCCAGAAGCAGGGACCGGCGTAGGCGACAAGCTGATCGCCTGGCCGGCCCAGGACAGATGGCCTGACCCGTTCTCGAAGGCGGCGCCGGAGGTCCAGCAAGCCTACCGATTTGCCGTCGCCAATCCAAAGGTTCTCCAATACATCCCCTGCTTCTGCGGGTGCGGCGCTAGCGGTCATAAGTCAAATAGCGACTGCTACGTCCGCGAGTTCCGGCCCGATGGGTCGGTCTTGCTCGACCCGATGAGCTTTGGTTGAGGTGTCTGCACTAACGTCACGCGTGACGTGATGGCGCTCCAAAGTGAAGGTAAGCCGCTGCGCGAAATCCGCGCTTTCATTGACCAGAAGTATGGCCAGGTAGGTCCCAGCACCAACACACCATTGCCGCCGGCCTAGCGGCGCCGGATTTCCTCACCCCAGAGACTCGGAGGCGCAGAGTCCACGATGTTGACATCCTCGGCGTCTCTGCGCCTCAGCGGTTCGTGGTCTAATGGGCTGTATCGTTCAATCGTCGTATTCGACGACTATTTGCTCGCCCTCAACGACCACCGGATAGGTCTTTACCCGCATGCCTGGATCAACCAGGCAACGGCCGGAAGCGATCTCGAACTCCCACAGGTGCCAGGGGCAACGTATGATCTCACCATCGCGCTCGTAGGTTATCGCGTTTGGATCGGCCGAGGGTGGAAGGTCAGCGACCATTCGGCCGCTGACCCGGCCGGTGCAGAGAGGCCCGAGCTTGTGCGGGCAGAGGTTGCGCAGGGCGTAGAATTGGCCGTTGACGTTGAAAATGCCGACGCCGGCTTGACCCCGAAAAGGCACCACGATTTTACGTTGGCCTGGTAGGATCTCGTCAACCTTTGCGACTGCAACCCGCGTCATTAGACCTACCGTTAGTAGGGACGTCCCTACATCACATTACAACCTCAGCAGTTCGCGGGCGTTCTCGGCGAAGATGCGCTGGTGCAGGCGCTCCGGCAGCCGGGGGAAGGTTGTCGCCGGGTCGTCCCAGTCCCAATGCGGCCAGTCCGAGCAGTAGATCATTATCTCCTCGGCATGCATCGCCTCCAGCAGATCGAACAACTGCTCTGGCCGCTCCGGCTCTTCAAGCGGTTGGGAGCCGATCCGAATGTGCTGGCGGAAGTACTCGCTCGGCAAACGTTTCAGCCAGGGCGTCTGCTCGCGCAACGACTTCCAGTCGGCGTCCATGTGCCACATAAAGCCGGCCACCCAGAACTGGTCAACTTCGATAAAAGCAAAGCGTAGGGCCGGAAACTTTTCAAATACACCTTCGCAGATGACTGAGGCGCAGTGAGCCATCGCCATCTGCGGGCGAGCCAACCGCGTCTCAAGATAATAGGTTGGATAGCCGGCGCCAGTCGGCGGGCCGGCCATGCCGGCGCCTTCGGCGCCGGGGTGCACAAAGACCACAAGCTGATGTCGCTCGCACGCCTCCCAGATCGGGTGGTAGAACCGATTGCCGTAGGGCAGGCGGGCGCCGGTCGGCAGTATGACGGCGACGACGGCCGGATGATCGCCGAGCCGGTCAATCTCCTGGACTGCGAGCTTTGGATCGGAGGCGGAGATCGCCATCGTCGTCTTGAACCGCTGGTCGCGGGCGACCCAGTTATCCAGGGTCCAATCGTTGAAAGCGCGGCAGAGGGCGGCGCCGTAGTCCGGGTCCGGTATGACCGAGGCGCTATAAACGCTGCTACCGGTCAAAAGCGCATAGTCAATTTTCCACATGTCAAGGTGCTGCTCACGGAGTACGTCGTAATCGGTTCCTTGTTGGCGACCGTCGTAGATCTTCGCATCGCAACCATCCGCCAGGTCACTCCGCGCCGCACGCTTCGGGACGTTGAAGTAGCCCGAACTCGGCAGCAAAAACCCCTGGTCAATGACGCGCTCCTGATAGACGCGGGACAGATATGGGATCAGGTCATCCTGCTTAGGCAGACTATGGTGGACATCACAATCAATGACTGCAATATCCTGTTTCGGCTGGCCGGTCCAGCCTGGCGCGGTGATCGGTTGGGCGCCGGCTACTACCATCTCTCGAACCCTCCTCGCCTGATCGCTTTCAAGCACAAGTTTACTATGGGCAACCTCACAGGGAAAGGGGCGGGCCAACT
>JBCLEL010000375.1:0-2288 GCA_038913435.1 Chloroflexota bacterium | reverse complement strand
CCCGGTAAGAGCTGCCGGCCAGAAAGATACCAGGTGGACAGAGCGATTCCATCTCCGCCACTCGCTCAAGGTGCCCAACGTCGTACTGAGGATTTCCAATCGGCCAGCGATAGACCCACCTCTGCGCCGGCTTACTGCGTACACCTATCGTCCGATTGAGCTCGTCCAGAACAAGCTCGGCTAGCTCGTCGTCGTCGAGTTGGGCCAGTTCAGGCCGGCGGTAGCCTCCGACAAAAGCCCGCAGCAGCACTTTGTCAGCCGGCGCCCGATGGGGAAACTTGGAGCTGGTCCAGGTGCAACCCATCAGCCGGCAGTCCTCGGTTGACGGGACGACAAAGCCAAATCCGTTCAATGGATGCTCGAAGCCGGCCCGTTCAAACGCTAGCGAGACGGTTGCGGACGACTCGTACCGAATAGCGCCTAGCTTCTGCGAGAGATCGGAGGATAGATTGGCTACCAGGCCGGCGGCAACGTAGGCCGGCGTTGTCAGGACGACGGCGTCTGCTTCGACTCGCCGGCCATCTTGAAGCTCGACCCGGTAAGGTTGGCCTCCGGCGACATCGCGCCTGATTGAGTGCACCGAGGAGCCGGTTATGATCTGTCCGGTTACTGTCCTAGTTAACTTCGTGATGAGTTGGCCGAGGCCCCCGCGCAACGTCATAAAGGTGGTCGTAGGGACAGGTCTTAGACCTGTCCCTACCTCTGATTGCCCTGGTTGAGCCTTTGGCCGGGTCTGGAGTAGGCCGGCGGTCAGGCTGCCGTGGTCGCGTTCGAGGTCGCGTAGGCGGGGAAAGGTCGCCATAATGCTGAGTCGCTCTGGGTCGGCGGCGTAGATGCCGGCTAACAATGGTTCCGCTAGTATGTCCGCCGCTTCCTGACCGAGCCGGCGTCGAACGAAGCTCGCCAGGCTCTCATCGGCATCGTCCTGTTTGGGCGGGATGAAGCGCTCGGCGAACATGCGAAGCTTGCCGGCCGGCGAGATCAACGACGATTTCAGGAATAGCCCGACGCTGGTTGGTGCGATCAGGCTCAGCCCGCCTGGCATTGGGCGCAGCCGGCCGTGACGCCAGATATACACACGCTGGTTAGCCCGACTGGTCAGCACGAGGTCCTCTGATAGGCCCAGTTCGCGGCAGAGCTGCAAAGCCCAGGGCTTCTGGGTGAGGAAGGAGTCCGGCCCGCCCTCGACAACCAGGCCATTTATTCGCTCGGTGACGATTTTGCCACCTAAGGTCGGTTGGCTTTCGATCAAAGTGTATTGGACTGAGCTATCGCCGGCGCCGGCCTGCTTTTGCAGGTAGTAGGCAGTTGCCAGGCCGGTGATGCCGCCGCCAACAATGACGACTTGTTTATCAGCCATTGGTGGCGTTCCCGGTAGGGGCGTTCAACTGAACGCCCCTACGGCGCAGCACCAGATCGCCGAGAATCGCGGTCAACGCCGGGCTATCGTTGAGCATAGCAGTGCGTTCAAGCCTGACGGCGAGCCGTTCGGCCTGCGCTTTTGCCTCGATGTCAATGTCGTACAGCACCTCCAGGTGGTCAGTGACGAACCCGATGGGCGCGATCAGCAATTGGCGATGGCCGGCCGCCGCCAGGTCCCGGATCACCTTTTCGAGCGCCGGCTCAAGCCACGGCTCCGGGCTGCGGCCGGCGCTCTGGTAGGCAAAGGCGTAGCGTTCGGGACCCAGGCCGAGTCGGGTTGCAACCAACTCGACCGTTGCCTGAAGCTGGTCGGGATACGGGTCACCCTCATCGAGGATTCGACGCGGGAGGCTGTGGGCGGTGAATACCACGAACACCTGATTAGGATTGGGAAAGCTCCGCAGGCCGGCCCGAACGTTTTGGCTGATCGCCTCGATGAAGGCTGGATGGTTGTGCCAACTGTCTAGCTTGACGACCTCTAGCTCTGGCGCGACATTAGCAAGCGCCTGAGCTAGCTTTTGATGATAGGCGCCGATGCTCAACTTGGAGTAGTGCGGCGCCATACAGATGGCAACCAGCCGCTCGACACCGGCCTCGACCAGCTTTTGAACCGCGTCGGCGATGAAGGGTTTCCAGTGGCGCATCCCCACCTCGACCACCGCAGGAACACCTTTTGCCTCTAACGAACGCGCCAGCGCCGCAGCTTGCCAGCGGGTAATCCCCAAAAGCGGAGACCGGCCGCCGATCCTCCGATAACGCTCGCGCACCTCCTCGATCACGGCCGGCGGCGTCGGCCGGCCGCCACGTATGTCAAGCAGGTAAGGCTCTACCTCCTCCAATGAGTCTGGCCCACCGTAAGCCATCAG
>JBCLEL010000374.1:0-2290 GCA_038913435.1 Chloroflexota bacterium | reverse complement strand
AGTTCAACGCCTTCCCGCGTTGCTCCAACCAATGATTTCGCCAGCTCTTGGTAGGTCGCCGGCCCATACTCTCGGCTACGGATGACAACCGGCATCGGGACTGCGTGCCCTATTATTAACGCCTGTTGCTTGGTTTCCAGTCTAGCCAAAACCGAGCGCAGAGTTGCAGTGCCAGAGGTTCCAGAAAGCACCGCGCTGATGTCCTTCTCATCATCGAGCAAGCAGGTGATCCTGGTCCCGATCTGCGACATAACCTCATCGTCAATGCCGCTTGGGCGCTGATCAACAACCAGCAGCGTCACGTTGTACTTCCGCATCTCGCGGGCGATAACGCCGAAGGTTGTCAGGTGAGAGACTTCCGGGCCGAGGAACTTATGCGCCTCCTCAATCACTATCACTAGCGGCTTGGGTTTCCGGAAATCCGGGTCGCCCAACGCCCTTTCGACCTGCTCGACATAAGCTGCATGAATGCGCCGGGCAAGGATGTTGGCTACCAGCATGTAAGCTTCGAGTGACTGATAGCGGCCAAACTCCAGGATCACACTAAAGCCGGCGTTCAACTGACCTATCATGTCGTTGACCTTAGTTGCGACCTGATTGCTGCTCGCTACCATGAACTGGAAACGGGATAAACGTGTTTCTAGCTTGCGTTGCAACGCATTTAAGGTTGAGGTGTTCAGGTGGTGGGCCTCGGCCATCTGATCAGTCTCGGCTTCTAAGATGGCGCTCAGCCAGCCGGCGTCGCCGTAGATGCGCGCTAGACGGCGGACAGTCTCCATTTGCGTTTCGTTGATGTTTAGCGTGTCGGCAAGAATCTCGATATCTTCGGGGGTCACTTCGTCATAGCCGATCTGGATGACTCCGTCCGTCGTGACGCGACGCCGCTGGCTAGAAGCTGGATCCAGCGTATAGATCAGCGTCTTGGTAGGGAACAACTGTTTGAGGCCCTTGACGACGCCAGCCGTAGTTTCCGCCGTCCCTTGCCAGCCGTATTCGTTGTGCATATCGAACACCAGGCTAACTGCAACTTCTGAGCGTACAAGGCCGGCGAGCAGCAGTCGTGTCAGAAATGTCTTGCCGGTGCCCGTTTTGCCAAAGATACCGGTGCTACGCTCAGTAAGCCGGGGAAGGTCAAGACATACCTGAGTATCCATATCCAGCGGCGTGCCAATATAAAAATTGCTGGCGGTCTCGCGGCCGAAGACCTGCTCCATATCCTGGGCATTAGCCTCATTCAACGGGGAAAAATGGGCTGGCACTGTTTTGATCGGACGTGGCCCCGCCGCCAGCGCCTGGCCAGCGTCGCGGGCGATCATCAGCATAGGCGTGACATGAAGCAACCCGTAAGTAGTCGTGCCCGCCAGCGTTTGAGCTACGAAGGGGTTGTCAACGTTCGGCGGCAGGTCGGCAAGGTCCGGGCTGGTGGATCCCAGCTCAATGTCGGTAAGCATGCAGAAAAATTTTTGGTCCTGGCCCCGGACGACGAGGTAGCGTCCGACCGCCAGCGTTTCAATAGACACTTCCGACTCTAACCTTGCGGTCAGCCCCTTGGACAGTGACCCACCGACAACGATACCGATCCGCTTGTTCATCGGCCAGCAATCCGAAGGAGAACTGAATCGAGCCGGACCAGGTCGCGGTTGAACAGACGCGCCAGCCGCTTGCCGCAAGCCAGCTTGAATTCGTCTGGATCATCTATTGAGGCGGCCAGGCTAGCGACGGCATCAGTAACCACCTGATCGGCCAGTCGCGGATTCTCAATGGCCCCAACCAACAGGTCAACGAACAACGTGTCAGCAACGAACAGCTTCGAGGCGGTCTCACCGCAGAGATAGACAAAGCCGTGCAACCGGGCCGGCCTTGGCGGGTAGCCCTGCCGGATCGGGCTGTCCAGCGCGAATTGATAGCCGACGAGTGTTGCTTCAACCTCGGTTCGGATTAGCCGGCTGAACTCCGGGTGCGCTCGCCAAAGCTCATCCTCGTCCGCAAGGTTCTCCCCGCGCGCTATCGGCCGGCGCGATTCGTCCAGCAGAACATTGCTGACCAGATGCACGATGCCATAGATCTGCGCGCCGTCCATAGCGGTGCGAACAAGCGCGCCGAGGGTTGGCGGCGGTCGGTCGTGATAGCATTCGGCTACTAGGTTGGTGGTTGACGAGGCGATTATCTCGCCGATCCTAGGCTCAGACAATTGGCGCGTACCTATCCTTCACTTTGCATAGTTCTAGTGCATAATCAGACGACATTTTCGGGAATACAACGTTCAAAATAGCTTTTCACTCCTAGCTGT
>JBCLEL010000373.1:0-2290 GCA_038913435.1 Chloroflexota bacterium | reverse complement strand
AGCCAGTGTTCTTAGCGCCAGAGTTTGACAAATGGATTCGAGGCTCGCTACTCTCGATCCTGCGCGAGCATCAGATATTATGCTTAGCGTCTGAGATTATGCCGACACATCTGCATTTACTGCTTGTCGAATTTCCAGACCAGCCGTTGTCGAAGACAGTTCGGCTGATAAAAGGCGGTTCCGCTCACCGGTTCTTCCAAGACTTTCCATTGTTACGTGAAGACCTTGGGGGAGGGCATTTATGGAATGACGGTTACGATGCAGTGCGTATTACGTCGCACCGACAGTTCGTTAATGCGCTGAGGTACATTCAGACGAACCGACAACGCGGAGGGCTGGAAGAAGACGGAACGGGCTTTCAAGCCTCCGGTCAAGCGCCCGGCTTTTAAGCCGGCGATGGCGACTCTTCCGCCGGACTAAAGTCCGGGCGCTTATGGCGCGGCCTGAAGGCCGGCTTAAAAGCCGGCGATCACGCTCCCGCCAGCTTTTCCGCCTGCTCGATCAACCGCTCTAGCTCGGACAAGCCCTCGTTCCAGAAGAAGCGGTCGTTCAGGTCAATGCCCATCGGCGCCAGCAGGTCGGCCGGCTTGCCGCTGCCGCCGGCCGCCAGTAGCTCCAGGTACTTCGGCACGAACGAGCGGCCTTGCTCGCGGTAGCGCCGGTAGAGCGCCAGCACCAGCAGGTTTCCGAAGACGTAGGCGTAGCAGTAGAAGGGGCTTTGGATGAAGTGCGGTATGTACGACCAGCCCCAACGGTACGCCTCCGTCATCTCGACGGAGTCACCATAGTAGGGCGCGTTCGCCTCGATCCAGATGTCGCAAAGCGCCTCCGGCCGGAAGCGGCCCTCGCCGCGTAGCTTAAACGCCTTCTCCTCGTAGCGAGTCAACACCGTCTGCCGGAAGATCGTCGCAAAGCCATCCTCGATCTTGTGGGCCAGCAGCGCCAACGCCGCCTTCGGATCACTGGCCTCGTTCACCAGCCGGTCAAACACCAGCATCTCAGCGAAGACCGACGCCGTCTCCGCCAGCGCCAATGAAGGATGGTACTCGTACAACGATTGTCCCCTGGCCAGCATCCCATGCAGCCCGTGGCCAAGCTCGTGGGCAACTGTCATCACATCGCGGGCGGTGTCCAGGTAGTTGCAGAGGATGTAGGGGTGCAACTGTGGACTGACCGAATAGCAGAATGCACCGCCGCGTTTGCCCGGCCTGTTCTCAGCGTCAATCCAGTTGTCATCAAAGAACCTTTTGGCGATAGTCGCAATCTCGTTTGAGAAGCCAGCAAAGGCGTTCAAAATTCGGTCTTGCGCCTCACCGTAGCTGTAGCTTTCTGTCTTGAGGCCAAGCGGCGCGTACTGGTCGTAGATGACCAGCTTTGGCAGGTCGAGCAGGCGCGCCTTCAACCGGAAGAAGCGGTGGGCCAGGTCATAGCGCGACTCGACAGTTTCTAGCATGGTGGCGACGACTTCGGGGTCAACCTGATTGTGCAGGTGACGGGCCGCCATCGGGTTGGGAAACTGGCGGAGCCGGTCCATCGTCAGCTTGTCCATGACCAGCGTGTCGTAAACGAAGGACAGCACATTCGACTTTGGTACCAGCGCGTCAAAGAGGGCCAGGTGGCCAGCCCGCCGGACTTCGCGTTCAGGCCGGTGAACCAGCGCCAGCGCCTCCGATAGCGTCAACTCCTGCCGCCGGCCGTCCAAATCCAGCGGAACCTTCAAGTCGGCCGTCGTCTCGGTGAAGAGCGTCTTCCAGGCGTCGGGGCCGGTCAGGTCCTTCTCGTTCAGTATCTTCTCCTCCGGCTCCGAGAGAACATGCTTGGCCAACTGCCGCTCGTGCCAAAGGTGGTGGCGGTAGCGTTTGACGGCCGGCGAGGCCAATATCCGTTCGGCGTCGGCGTCAGGCAGCGCCTGCCATTCCAGCATGAAGAAAAGCAAGTGGTTTTCTATCTCGACGACGCGCTGCTGGACCGTCTGGCGCAAGTTGCGCGCCGGCTGGGAGATCGTGTCGGCGGAGTAGAGCAGGGCGGCGTAAGCGCCGGCCTGGTAAAGCCGCTCCTCGATTGATTCCAGCTTTTCCAAAGCCCCCGCGAAGGCGACGACTTCTGGCCCGCCGGCGGTCGAGACTGTGCCACGGTACTTCTGCTCGAAGTCTTTAGCCTCGTGTAGACAGTCAGCCAACGTTTGCTCGATCTTCGGATCGTCCGGCCCGGCGAATAGGTCGCCGAGATTCCAGGTTACGCCGGCGCTACTGTAAGGTTGCGGTTCAGTCAATTTCAGACCTCACATACA
>JBCLEL010000372.1:0-2296 GCA_038913435.1 Chloroflexota bacterium | reverse complement strand
CCGGTGCTGATGGCCGATGCGAGCAACGCGATACTACCTGAGGTGTTAATGAGCAGCTCCGACGATAAGGCCGCTGGCCGGCTGTCAGCGAGTCGCCCTGGCATCTGGCCGAGTCGCTTTCTGATAGCTCTGATTCTGCTGGCCGCCTTCACCTTGCGATTGGTCCAACTGGGCGCCCAGGACATCTGGGGCGATGAGGCAACCACTGTCTTTCGCAGTCGTTTTGGCTTGGGCGCGGTCTTCATCACTGAGCTGGAAACTCATCCGCCTTTCTATCCCCTCTTGCTTTACTTATGGCTTCATCTGGCCGGCGTCGAATCTTTCGTGACTCGCTACCTCTCGGTGTTATTTGATTCCCTTAGCGTTCCATTGATCTATGTCCTGGGGACGCGGTTAGTGTCCCGTCAGGTCGGGCGGCTGGCGGCCGTCCTCCTGGCGGTTTCACCTTTCGCCATCTATTACAGCCAGGAAACGCGCATGTATGCGCCGGCCATGACCCTCACCCTGGCCGCCAGCTACGCCTTTTTGCGGTGGCTTAACTTTGGCGAAGTTGAGGGCTGGCGATCCAGGTTTGATTCCCAGGAAGGTGGCGGTGTCGCTACTCCTCGCTATATATTCCTGGTCGTGTGGACGGCCTTATCTTTTGGCGGCGTTTTCACCCATTACTACTCGGCGTTCATAGTCGTAGCTCAGAACCTCTACTTACTTATTGCCCGCCGCAAAACAAAGATCTCGTTTCGGGCCTGGTTGTTGGCCCAGGGTGTCCTGGTGATCTCGGTTGTCTTCTGGGGCGCCATTCGCTGGTCGTTCTTCACCAGTCTGAATGGAGACCACCCTTTTACTTTGAACCCGCTTCGCCTTTTGGCTGACGTGTGGCCGCCGACCATCCTGACCCTCGCCATCGGCCCAACCCCGCCTCAGGGCTGGAGTTGGACTGTCGCGGTGTGGCCTTTGCTGCTAGTGAGTATGGGGCTTCTGTATCTACTCTGGCCCCGCCAATCACGCGCAAGCATCGGCGACAATGAGGATGGGAATCGGACCAATGCCGTCGGCCTCTTGCTGGCGGCGCATCTGCTAGTCCCACTGATGCTGGCATCGCTGGCGGATGTCATCATGCCGCTCTTCAATCCACGTTTCTTGCTAATCTGCCTACCATACTTTCTGATTTTGGTAGCGGTTGGGGTCACGGCACCCGGGCGATTGTTGGCGAGCCTCTCCGTTCATACAAAGATTTTCAACGAGATTGCTTCGGTGGGCTTCGGCCATCTCGCAATGACCGGCCCATCTCGCACAGGGTCATTGCGAGCGAAGCGAAGCAATCCGGATGCAAGACTTAGTAGCTGGCTGACGGTCACGCAATGGGGACTTGCCCTTCTCTTGATGGCCGCAGCAATGCCGCCGATGGCGCTGTCAACCTGGACCTACTTCACCGAACCGTCTTACGCCAAGGGCGGTTACGGAAAGCTGATGGCGGTGGTTCGTAGCCAGGCCCAACCTGGTGACGCTCTCCTTCTGTCTAATCGTCTCCAAGAGGCTCTCTACGATTACTATGCTCCCAAAGGAATGCCTGTCTATTGGTTTCCTCCGCCGCAACCATGGCATGACCCTGCGACCGATCAGCAGTTGCTCGCCATGCTTCGGTCTCACCCCCGGCTATGGCTGGTGCTGTTTGGCAATCCGGCCGAGTACGACCCTGACCACGAGTTGGAAAAGTGGCTGGCCGGACATGCGTTCCGCGCCTATCAAGGCGACTTTGTAGATGCAGGGTTATCGCTGCATCTCAGTCCTCCGTCAAGCCCCAACCAGGAACACCTCGTACAGGTTCAAATAGGCGACGAGGTCTTGCTCCTAAGCTACCAGTTAAGCTCTGAGGCTTTCCATCCGGGGGAAACCATTTACCTTGCTTTGCGCTGGCAGGCTATCACCACGATTGGCCGGCGCTATACCATCTTTACCCACCTTTTGGGCAAGACTGTTAATCCAGCATTAGGCAATCACATTTGGGCGCAGGTGGACAGCGAGCCGGCCGGCGGCACCAGGCCGACAACCCTATGGCAACCTGGCGAGGTGATCGAAGACCGATATGGCCTGCGGTTATCTCAGGATGCTGTACCGGGGGTTTACGAGCTTGAGATCGGCATGTACTATCTACCAACAGGCCAGCGCCTGCCGGTCAAAACCAGCGAAGGACGACTGGCCGGAGACCGAGTAGTGTTGACCAGCGTGCAAGTTTTGCCATGAGGTGATGCCTGCTCCTAGTAGTTGACGTAATTGTTCAGATTCGAGGAGTTTTCGC
>JBCLEL010000371.1:0-2304 GCA_038913435.1 Chloroflexota bacterium | reverse complement strand
CTTATATTTTCACGGTCAAATGGGGTTGTACCCAAGATTGTAGGGTCAACAGTTTCATCAAATTTACGAGCAAAGAGCGCATTACTTGCGAGTAGGAAGGAAAGATCTTTTGTAGTAAAAGTTTTTGGGCGTAGTTCGAGCGAAGCTTAATACCTATATCTGGTATCCATACAATCGCTCTCTTGTCATCATCTATTATAGCCTTTGTGTAATTGGTATTCATCAGGACTGTTTGAAAGAAACTTTCATCGGGGATTAGGGTGTGCCGATAATAACTTTTGAATCTTGCTACTTTACGACTAGAACAGATAAATTCACAACAATCGCGACTTAGTATTTTCCATTCATCTAGCTACGCTTTATATTTCGATCTGACATTATGGCCATAAAAGGTGCAGTTAGATAGTCAAAGCTCCTGTATAACATTCCTATAAGTAACATTAGAAGTAGTCCTGGAAATGGCAGGAGTAAAAATGCCGCCACGCTAAATATCAAAATTATTAAGCCAAGAGATAATTCCACTTTGGCAGATGATAGTACGCCCCAACCAAGAGGAGAAACTTTAAATTTACTTGTCCTGTGCCATGGCAGATTGCTATTAAAAATAGTGCGTAAGCTAGCCATTGCAGCTGTAAAACTGAGAGCTTTTCTGGCAAGAATTGCGCCTATTGTATCTTTTAGTGAGCAGCCTATGGCTACTTTATATAATAGCCAATTTAATACAATCCCTGATACAAATATCACTGTGACTGACAACCATAGTTCAAGCGGTACATGTATGACTTCTCGATGGAGTACCATAGACGCCACGACAGCCAACCATACAGGCGTTAATAAAAATCCCAAACCAACATTTAGGCCACTTAGTCCGTGGTTTAAGTGATGTATTCGCTGAGCTAAGCTCAGCAAGGAATTTTTCCCCAATGGCCACAACATTAATAGGTTGAAATGGTGCTTGAGCTCTTGAACCGGGCCAGCTGTCCATCGGAAGCGTTGTTTTTTGTAACCGTAGAAAGTCTCTGGGATAAGCCCTCGTCCAAAGGTAGTTGTTGTGTACACCGATGAATAACCTACTGCATGAATGCGAATTGCAAGCTCTGAATCTTCAGTAGCGCACCACTCTACCCATCCGCCAGTTTCCTCAAGTGCCTTGCGCCGAATCAGGCACATTGTCCCAACTGTGATAGCAGCATCCCGTTCATTAAGGCTTACCATAGTGGTATGAAAAAATATTTTATACTCAAAGTAACACATTCGAAGATAGGCATTATCTTCCCAATCACGATAATCATGAGGCGTTTGGACAAAGCCAATTTTTGGATCATCAAAGTAACCAATAAGAGCTTTTAAAAAGTCTGGTTGGGCATGGTAATCACTATCGATAACTCCTATCAAACTAACATCAGGAGCAGTTTGTGTAAGAGCAAAATTAAGTGCGCCGGCCTTTGCGCCCGGTAGGTTATCTATGTGGAGAAAGCGGAAACGGTTGCCTAGCTTTTGGCAATGTGCTTGTACAGGCTTCCATAGATTTTCGTCTTTCGTGTTATTGTCAACTAGCAAGACTTCAAGCTTTGGATAGTCAATTTTTGAAAGAATGTTTAACGTCTCGATGACAAGTTCAGGAGGTTCAGCATAGGTTGGTACGTGTAGTGAAACTTTTGGGTAATAATCTCTAGGGGTTATAGGCAAGGGCAAGCGCGGTCTTATCCAATTTTTACGGCAGAGTATTTCAAATTCCTCAAAGAATTGAATCAATCCGGTAGGGAGTGTAAAGACAATAATTGGGGCACTCAGTAACATTAGTAGACGGGTGGTGGTACTTATAGGAATCTCTAGAACAAACCACGCAGACCACAATAGACCGGAGAGAATAAGTAAAAAATTTGATATAAGGAAATATCTTCCAACGAGTGAATAATCCGCAAAGAGGTGACGAGATACGAGTAGGATAATTAACACCAAAGTCAAAGGAAGCAGTAGTAATATCTTTGGTCCCAGTATTAAAATACTAATTAAATAAACTAGGGTAAGGCCAATTAAAAGAACTGTAAGCTCTACCTTAACCGAATATTTTTTTAGGTAAAGGTTGTGGGCAGCAACAAGTACCACTGCACTTGCAAAGAGGAGAGAGTAGAACAATAAATTAATTGTAAGAAGTTCACTCAGATTAGATACCATAAGTCCGAATTAGGGGTGTGTGTTATAACAACTTCGACTTCGGACATCCAGTACAAAGAAAGAAATGCGATCTCTTTGAGTTAAAGCAACTATTAAGTCTTCTTTGGATCCGAAGGGTCGCAAGCT
>JBCLEL010000370.1:0-2305 GCA_038913435.1 Chloroflexota bacterium | reverse complement strand
GCATGGACCTTTCGGTCACTATTCAACCGGGCAGGGTTAAATTCTGTTGGCTGGCTATCCTAAGATCGGCCTGATCGCCGACACCCACGAGCTTGCTGATCCGGCTTCGTTCGCGCCGGCGCTGGCTGGCCTGGATGCGGAACTGGTCATTCATCTGGGAGACGTGGGCAGCTCGCCGACTTTGGTGCGGCTGGTCAAGGAGTTCAAGCAGGCGCACGGCCAGGTCCAGATGAGCGCCAATCAATGCGAGAAGTACGACGAGTTGATCGCAATGGGCCGGCCCCAATTGCGCGCTTATATCGAGTCGTGGATTCACGTCTGGCCGGAGCTAGACCAAATACGAATCCAGGAGACGATCAACAACTACCACCAGGCGATTCAGGCGTTGCGAAGGCTGAACGAGGTGTATGTCATCGCCGGCAATGTTGACCATGGTTGGCTAAGACATCCTGCAATCCGGCAGATATTTACTGAGAGTGGCGTCCGGCTGGTCGAAAGCCCTCTTTTGCTGGACTATCAGGCGAGCAAGATTTTGTTGTGGCCTTCTATGAAACTAACCGATGAGAGAGAAACGGCCGCCATTACCGACATGCTTGATGAAATCATCGAAAGGTTAAGTGGTTGCAAGACGCTTGTAATCGCGGCCCACGAGCAGCTATTCAGAGGGCCGCCTCCAGACCGCTATCGGGCAAATCTAGCTGCCGCCGGCCTATCTTCTGGCACCATTCCCTATTACGAGCCGAATCCAACGCGCCGGCACATTCACCGCTTGTTAGGCAGATTGCCGGCTGACTGTGTCCCGTTCATTTTGTCAGGGCATATCCACGACCGGCAGGAGACAATCGCCGCCGGCGTCGGTTACCTTCCGCCGGGGCCGAATGGCGGGCTGCTGGTCCGCACGCTGGCGCTGAACGGCCACCGTCGCCGGCAGGTGGAATGTTTTTGCCTGCCGGCTGGCGTTCCGGCCTTGTTGGAAACTGGCCCGGGGCGAGCCAGCCTGCGGTTGGCCGAAGCTGAACTGTCTCCGACCAGCTATATATGAACAGTCAGCCACCGGGTCCGTTTTCTTATCGGGGTATGGTGTTAAGTTTAATCGCGTTGGCGGCCGCTATGGCTATCGGCTTCTGGTTGCCGGAGGTGGCGCAGGCGGTCGACCGGTTGACTGGCGCCGATCAATCAATCCCAGCCTCGGCGACCCCTACGCCGTGGGCGCCGGTGGCGTTGACCTTCACCCCGGTTCCGCCTACTAAGACACCGACGACGGCGCCACCCTCGCCTACATTCACGCCGACACTCACGCCGACACCGCGTCCCACCGATACGCCGGCGCCCACCCACACGCCGAAGCCGACCGGCACGCCGGTCACCACCCATAAAGTCCAGCCGGGAGAATCTCTGCGTGACATTGCCGAGCGGTACGGCGTCAGCGTTGAGGGGCTAATCAAGCTGAACAATATCCAGGACGCAGACCATATATCGGTGGGCGACGAGCTAAAACTGCCGAGATGAATTCATTAAAGTGATGGCCGCAACGTGTTATCCTTTGAACACAAGCAGGTGGAGTCGGCTGATTTCCAGATGATCGTAAAAGTACGGCTATTTGCCTCTCACCGCGAGATCGTTGGTCAGAACGAGTTGACGCTTGAAGCGCCCGCTCAAGCGCGTATAGACTGGCTAGCGCAGGAGATGGCGCGCCGGCATCCAAAGTTAAAAGACAGCCTGACCAGGTCCGCATTTGCCATAAACCGCAGGCGGGTCGAGCCGGATGCCGCGCTCAAAGACGGCGACCAGGTTGTCATCCTGCCACCGGTATCGGGAGGAGCGCAATTGGTACAATCTGTCGGCCAAAGGCTTTTCCGCATCACCGCCGAGAAGATTGATCCGGAAGAAGTGACGGCGCAGGTCGCCGCTGAAGGGGCCGGCGCGATTGTTGTGTTTCACGGCGTTGTGCGAAATCGCGCGTCGAGCGGGCGCGATGTGAGCCAGCTGGAGTACGAAGCGTACCCGGAAATGGCCGAGGAGACCATGGCGCAGATAGGCCGGGAAGTCCGCGAGCTATTTGACGTGAAGAAGGTGGCCATCACCCACCGCATCGGCCGGCTGGCGATAGGCGAGGCCAGCGTAGTGATTGCGGTCTCCAGCGCCCACCGAAGGAATGGGTTTGACGCCTGCGAGTATGCCATTGACCGCCTGAAAGAGATCGTCCCGATCTGGAAAAAAGAGATCGGCCCGGCCGGCGAGGAGTGGATTGAATAATAACTGGGGACAGGTCTAAGAAACTATCTCAAAACCGCAGAGACGCAGA
>JBCLEL010000369.1:0-2308 GCA_038913435.1 Chloroflexota bacterium | reverse complement strand
GCCTTACTTGGGGAGACGAACCGGGTGTACATGCCGGTGAGCTTCAAGCTGTTGGCCGGCGGTTGGTAGGCTGACCTAACCCCTGCCCCCTTCCCGGCGCAGGAAGGGGGAATCCCCTCTCCGCATCGGACAGGGTTAGGGTGAGGTTACTCGCTCGTCGTATAAAGATATTGTTTGACTTTGCACCAACGGGTATACTTTGGATCACCGGCTTCATCCCCAGCCGGAGCTATCAGAGCGTCGCGTTGTTGCCCTCCATCTAAGCCCGACCGCTCTTTCATTACCCGTCTATCGGCAATTCATATAACTTTTTTGAGGGATTGCTATTCTCAGCGAGGCTATCAAGGTCGGACAATCTCTTGCTATCGGCGTTATTGGCGATGGCTGGGCAGTTCTCGACCAAAACGAGCGCCACCGGCTGCTGCGCGAGCGAGCGGCCGGCGCGCCGGACACTCCTGGCGTCTATAAGTTCCTGGATGCCGGCAACCAGGTATTGTACGTCGGTAAGGCTAAGGCGCTGCGCAAGCGGCTGAGTTCCTATTTCAGCAAGCAGCCCTATGGTCGCATCCGGCGCATGTTGATTGAAGCCGCCGACATCCAGTGGGAGGACTTAGGCCACGAGCAGACCGCCCTCCAACGCGAAAACCACCTCATCAAAGAGCTACAACCGCGTTATAACGTCCAACTGAAGGATGACAAGACCTATCCGTTTCTGAAGTTGACGATGGCGGAGAATTGGCCGCGACTTCTGTTCACCCGCGAGAAAGGCGCTGATGGGTCGGTTTACTTCGGGCAATATGGCAGCGCCAAGTCGGTCCGGCTCTTCCAACATGCCATCGGACGTATATTCCCATTGCGAACCTGCGACGACGACATTCGCGACGGGCCGACGCGGAGCCGGCCTTGCATCTACTACGACACCCATCGCTGTTTGGGGCCTTGCGCCGGCCTGGCAAACCAGGCGGAGTATATGCAAGCGGTGCAAGCGGTTCGTGACGTGATGGAAGGTCGTTCGCAGAAGGTGCAAGCTGAACTAGAATCCAGGATGTGGAAGGCTTCCGAGACGCAGCAATATGAGTTGGCCGCTCATTACCGGGACGCGCTGCAAAGTTTGGACCACATCGTCGAGCGGCAGAAGACGTTCGCCGGCATCCTCGATAGTGACTTCATAGCCATCGGGCGCGACAACGGTTCTGCCTGCGCCCAGGTATTCGCCGTGCGTGGCGGTCAGATCATCCGGGAATCAACCGTCGCTCTGGAAAACTGTCAGGACGAGGAACTGCGCACGCTGATGACGCGGGTGGTCGAAGGTTTCTACTCCGACGCGCCGGAAATCCCTCCCGAGGTGGTGTTGCAGACCAAGATTGACGACGCTGACATCGTTCGCCGTTGGCTCTCTGACAGGCGCGGCGAACGGGTGCGGATCGTTGTGCCAAAGCAGGGGCCGAAGGCCCGCATGATCGAGCTGGTAGCGCGCAATGCCATGGAAGAGTTGGTGCGAATGAAGGAACGGTGGTTGCGTGACTTCGCCCAAACGTCGGCAGCGGTGGCCGAACTAGCTGAATACCTTGAGCTGCCAGATGCGCCGCGCCGGATCGAATGTTACGACATCGCTCATATCCAGGGCGCCGATACAACGGCCGGCATGGTCGTCTTTGAGGAAGGCAAGAAGCGGGCTGAACACTACCGCACTTATTCAATCAAGACGGTTGAGGGTGTGGATGATTACGCCGCTATGCGCGAGGTATTGACGCGCCGTTTCCGCCGGCTGGTCAAAGAGGGCGAGAAGGATCAATCTTTTAGCAGCCGGCCGGACCTGGTCTTGATTGACGGCGGCAAGGGTCAACTCAACGTTGCGCGTGAGGCGCTTGGCGAACTGGGGTTGGACGACATCTGGATCGTGGCCTTAGCCAAAGAGAACGAGGAACTATATCTTCAGGGCGGGACTTCGCCGCTGATCCTGCCGCGTGATTCCCAAGCGTTGTACCTGGTGCAACGCATCCGCGACGAGGCGCACCGCACCGCCCGCCGGCTGCACCATATCCGCCGGCAGAAGCGCACCCGCCTCTCGCTGCTCGACAAGGTTGATGGCATCGGCGCGACACGCAAGTCCCGACTGCTGAAAAAATTTGGTTCTGTCAGCAAGATCGCCGAGGCCAGCGACGAGGAACTATTGGCAGTGGCAAGCATAAACGCGGCGGTTGTCGCCAACCTACGGAAGGTGTTGGGGCCGGCGCCGCAGCTAACCAAACTGGCGCAACACGAATAACTACCGAAGCGTCACATCACCGGAACGACCAGAAGTAGC
>JBCLEL010000368.1:0-2309 GCA_038913435.1 Chloroflexota bacterium | reverse complement strand
TGAACCAGGACCTCAACACCGCCAACCGAGGGTCATCCGCCTCCACGACACAGTCGCAACGCTCGTGATTCCGGTTGACTCCACAGGTTGGACACAGTCCCTGACAATCTGGCCGGCACAACGGTTGCAAGGGCATCTCCAGCAACCCGTATTGCCGGCAGGGGTCGGTCAGGTCAAGTACGTGCGATTCATCAATAACGAAATCGTCAACATCAGGCAATATGCGAGAAGCCAGCCCGGTATCTATATCAATAACAGGTATGAACTCCTCGCTAAAGCCGATGCTAATTGGCTGGCTATACTCCGCTAGGCAACGACTGCATTGGAGCGACACTTGACCAACTAACAAGGCCGTGCAAAGGACGCCTCGATTGGTTCGGTCTATCCGCACCGAGCCGGTGAGCGGGCCTTCTAGATTCAGTTCTTGCTTGAGTGATTCGGATTGTTCCTCCAGTTCGTACTGTCGGCTTGCGCCGACAGGACCTATAAGAAGCTGAGCAACGTTGAGATTCATATCTGCCTCCACTCCGCACAATATGAGCGGCGGTGGAAACCGCCCTTACCGCGATTGGCCAAGCAAGGCTCCGTTAGAGACTGTGTAGAGCTGGCTGGGCTGTCAACGATTCAATAGGGGATTAGTTACCTATATTATACTGCCGCGTCCGCCTTTTCGCTGAGGCTAGAGGCGCTCGCGTTATCGTGGTAGGACTCGATCAGTCGCGCCAGCGCCGCCTTGCCCTTGCGGACGCTGGCGATTCCTCGCGTCATCTCTTGATCGAGGTTGGTGAGTATCTCCAAAGCGTATTCATCTGCGCCTTGTTTTATCTCTTCAGCCTGGCGCTCGGCCTCGGCGATGATGTCATTGGCTCGCGCCTGCGCCATTTTTGCTATCTCTTCTTCCTGTAACAACATGCCGGCCTGTTCACGAGCTGCCGCGATGATCTTGTCCGCCTCGGCCTGCGCCTGGAAGAGGACGCGATCTATCTCCTGGCTCACCCGTTTGGCTTGTTTTATCTCCTCCGGCACCGCCACCCGGAGCTGGTCAATCAGCTCCAGAAATTGCTGCTCGTCAATCACTGCCCGCGAGGTCAACGGAAAGCGCATGCCGGAGGTGACCATTTGCTCTAGCCTATCAATCAGTTGTAGGACATCAATCTTATTCATCTCGGATAGTTTGCTCATCTAGCTATTCAGATAACGCGGCACTGAATGCGGTCCGCCGTCGTCTCGCCGCAGTTTCTCCCGCAGCGCATTTTCAACATGGGCCGGCACCAGCCCCTCAATGGAACCGCCTAGTTTGCTGATCTCTTTGATCATCGTGGCGCTCAGGAAGCTGTATTCGAGGCTTGGCATCAAACATACAACCTCCAGGTCCGGCGCCATCTTGCGGTTCAATAGGGCCATTTGCATCTCGACCTCGAAATCAGAGACCGCCCGGAGGCCACGAATAATCACCTTTGCGCCAATCTGACGGGCAAAGTCCACCGTTAGCCCGCCGTAAGCCGCGATTTGGACGTTTTCCAGATCCTTCAGGGCGATGACTGCCAGCTTAACTCTTTCATCGGTAGGGAACAACAGGGCTTTGGCCGGTGCATCATACACGCCAACGACCAATCGCTCAAATATTGCCGCGGCGCGCCTGGCTATGTCAACGTGTCCGCAGGTTATCGGATCAAAGCTGCCAGGGTATATAGCTGCCGGCACGCTAGTCCGTCTCCTGTTCAGATCGCGCCAGCCGCTTTCTAAACACGGTCAAAGCAGGCCCTCCGTACTTCTTTCTGGACACCACTTCTAGCTCGCCGTACTCATCGGCAAGCGCGAATCGCGAGAAATGTCCAACCGCTACCAGTCCTCCTACTGCCACCGAACCACTCGCATCCAACTCCAGCAACCAGTCGCCGATGTCGTTGGCTACGGCGTAAGGTGGATCGAGAAAGACTAGATGATAAGTTATCATTTTCCGGCGAAGTTCGCTGAGATACTTGTTGACCAACTGCCGAAATATGGTCGCCGTGGTTGTCAGGCCGGTGAGTTCCAGATTGCGGCTGATGATCTGGCAGGCTTTCGGGTCATATTCCACGAAATCCACCTGCTCGGCGCCTCTCGATAGCGCCTCGATACCCAGGGCGCCGGTGCCGGCAAAAAGGTCTAGCGCCCGCAGCCCTTCCCATAGCAATGGGTCTCCTATCGGCGCCGGCGTGAGGCCGGCTGGCGCGCTGACGGCCATCGCGTTTTCCAGGATGCTGAATAGGGCCTCTTTGACCCGATCGGCCATTGGACGAGTAGTGCGAGCAACCGGCCCTTTCAAA
>JBCLEL010000367.1:0-2344 GCA_038913435.1 Chloroflexota bacterium | reverse complement strand
ATGTCTCGCTGCAATTCGGTCGTCACCTCTACGCCGTTTTCCTGGGCCAAACAGTTGGCCTCCAGGCGCAAGCCGAACTCTGGCAGATAGATGCCCGGTTCAACGCTGAAGGCCGAACCAGGCATGATCGTGCGGGTATCGTTCGTCTCAAAGCCATCGAGGTTTACGCCGTTTGAGTGGGTCTCGGTCCCGATGCTGTGTCCCAACCGGTGGATGAAGTAGTCTCCGTAGCCGGTCCTGGCGATCAGTTCCCGCGCCACCCGGTCAACCGCCAGGCCGGAGACCGTCCGGCCGGCTGCCAGCTCCTGCTGAAGAAACTCGATCGCGGCGTCGCGAGCGTCGCGTACGATGTTAAAGACCTGCCGCTCGCGCTCAGAAGGCGGCCGGCCGAGCACGGCGACCCAGGTGATGTCGGCATAGACGGCGCCTTCTTGCTGGTCTTTGGCCCAGGCGTCAATCAGCAGCCAATCGCCTGGCTGGACGGTGGATGACTGGCCGGCGACCGGCTCGTAGTGGGGGTCGCCGCTGTGAGCATTGGTTGCGGCAATCGGGCCGTCGCGTGTCACCAAACCACGTTCGGCAAAGGCGGCGCGAACTCCCTCGGCAATACCGAACTCGTCTACTCGGCCGGCCTGCTGGCCGGCCAGCCGGAAGCCGGCCTCCACCGCCTCACCTACCGCTATTGCCGCCCGCCGGTGGCCCTCGGCCTGGGCCGGCGTCCACAAGGCGACGGTGTATTGCACCAGGTCAGCCGACGAGACCACTTCCGCGCCCATCGCCCGGACGACTTCGACGGTGCCGGCGTCAACTCTCGATATGACCGGCAGCGCGCCGCCAGGTGAGTACTCCATTGCCACCGTCGGCCGGCCGGCCAGCATTGCCGCCAGCGAAGACCGATACTGCTCGGCGGTCAGATAGGGGCGCACTTTCCCGGCGAACTGGCGAAACGGCCCTTCGTCAATCACCGAGACCAGCAGTTCAGGCTCGCCGTCAGCGGGTATAAGGATGTCCAGCCGGCGGGTGGTGTGCCGCTGGAAGCCAAGAAGCTGCCAGAGGACCGGGTTGCTGCCCTGGAAGTCGTGCAACAGCCAGCCATCGAGCCGGCGGGAGCGCAAAAACTCCTGGGCGCGCCGGATGCGGTTGACCATGTCAGAAAACATTTTCATTACCTATCGTCAAGATCTTTGACCCGGAATAACCAACTGATGGAATCAGGCAATGAATCGCAGGCGGCCAGTAGTTCGGAGACACAGCCAAATCAGTGCAAACAAACGATGAAACAAGTAGTCCACGTGCTCGTTCATCTGTAACGATACCTGCTTGGTTTCACTATGTCGGATGCGGAAAGAATTGCCAATGGTGGTAAGCTCATTTGCTTCGTTGTTAAGCTTCTCGCGGAAGGACGGTTCGGGCGCTACCCTCATCAACAGCGCCGCAACCGATGCCTTCTTGTCTATCACTGGCGTTTCTATAGTCTTTAAACGCTCCCAAGCGTCCCACAACTTTTCCAACGACTCTCGACGGATATTGGATTCAGGGTCAAGGAACTTGATTCGCGCGGTTTCCAGAAGAGAGTCTAGCTCTTTATCTCCGGTTTGGAAAACCGTTGATGTGAGGTCCCTTCGCAGGATTTCCTGAGCTACACGAACAACTGACCCGGCATCTTCCAACTCATATGACAGCTCATTGCGGGAGAATATACGGTTGATATCCTCGCGGAAGTTGGCCTGCCCTGCTTCAGCATCGAAACTAAGGTGAGAGTGTCCCCAGTAACTATGGAAATAATACGGTTGAGGCTTCCCTACCGCCCGAAAGCAGAATTCCAAAAGATCTAGAACCACCAAGGTGGGCTGCATTTGATCGGCCCGTAGCGGCCACTCGATTTCGGGGATCTCTGATACGAGAGCCAACCGTAACTGCTGTTCGTCACATCCACACGTCCCCTCACCATCCTCGCATTGCAAGGGATAACGACACCCAAAAGAGCCGTCGGTAACACGAGAACCAATTGCAACAACAATACCGCCCCAGGCACCTTGTGGTATCTCCTCTCTGATGCGTGGCCGGGGTCCACGTTCCCGGTCGCTGAAATACGAAGTGTTCATCAGAAAACCTCACAAATGGCATGTCAGGATATAGTAGCAGAGCTCTACACTGAGATTGAATGAGGTTTGCGTGTATCAGCCTATCCAAGTGAGTCTGCAAAGTGAGTAAAACGACTGAGACTTACGAGCCGTACCTTTTGGTCAACCTCAGGTTGTCAAACAGCCGGCCATCGAGGGTGTTTAGCAACAAGCTGCCGGAGGTTCCCTTTTGGCGGTCAATTGGTCCTTCCTAAATGCAT
>JBCLEL010000366.1:0-2383 GCA_038913435.1 Chloroflexota bacterium | reverse complement strand
TTACACTCCCCCAACCGATAGCTCATTAAACAAGCGCGTATGAGGTTAGCGTAGTGAACCTGATTGTAATAGTGTTGGACAGCTTCCGGCAGGACCACGTTGGCGTATATCACCAGGGACAAGCTGCGTTTGAAGGGATAGCTCCCTGCGAGACGCCCAATCTCGACGCATTCGCCAAGAATTGCGTCGTCTTCGACAACGCCTATCCGGAGGCGCTGCCTACCATCCCGATCCGATGCCAGCTTATGACCGGCCAGCGCACATTGCCGTTCCGACCCTGGGAACCGCTCGCACCGCAGGATGTCACTATTGCCGAAATCCTCCGCCGGGAGGAGTACGTTTGCGGCCTGGTCTCCGACACCTATCACTACCGCGCCCCTGGGCAAAACTTCCACCGAGGTTTCCATGCCTTCCGGTGTATCCGCGGCCAGGAGTACGACGCTTACGAATCGGCGCCTACCCGACGGGACATCAACGGCTACGTAAATGAGAATTACCCCGAGTCCTGGCGTCGGCTTGTCGCCCAATTTCTGGCGAACACTGATGAATTCGCCGGTGAGGAGGACTGGTTCGCCTCTAAAGTAGTGGATGAGGCGATAAGCTGGTTGCGAAAGAACCGCGTCCACAAAAACATCTTCCTGTGGGTAGACTCATTCGACCCACACGAACCGTGGGACCCGCCGAAGCGTTTTGATACCTATACCGATCCAGCCTACCACGGCCCGCGTATCATTTTGCCGATGGGAGGGCCAGCGGCAAAGTGGGCAACGCCAGATCAGATCAAGGAAATTCAGGGGCTTTATGCCGGTGAGGCGGCGTTTGTGGACCATTGCCTCGGCCGGCTGTTCACTGCTATAGAAGAGCTAGGCTACCTTGATGACTCGCTGATCTTTGTGCTGGCCGATCACGGCCATCCTCTTGGCGACCATGGCAAATTCCTCAAAGGCCCTGATCGCATGTTCAACGAGCTGCTCAAAGTGCCATTCTTCGTCCATGTACCGGGCGGCAAGAACGCCGGCCGGCGGACCGGCGCAATCGTCCAGTTCCACGACCTGCTGCCAACGGCTCTCGATACGCTCGGATTGAGCAACAACACTTCGGCCATGCACGGACGGAGCTTCCGACCGGTGTTGGAAGGTGATAGTGACGACCACCGAGACATGGTTATTACCGGATTTCACGAGGGCGCCGACCGTTGCGTGCGTGACCGCGAGTGGAGTCTAGTCTTGCGCCCGGAGAACGAGCCGGACGAGCTATACCACCTGCCCAGCGATCCCCGCGAGCGACACAATCTGATTGACGAGCGCCGCGACGTGGCCGAACGCATGGCTCGCGCCTTTGGCACCTACTTTTTCAACAGCCCGCGCTCGGCAGTGATCAAGGGTAGCCAGCACATACTCCTGGCGGAAAGCGCCGCCGGCCAACAACCCCAAGCGGTCGCGGGCATTCAAGGTAAGTACGAGACAGCGGCCGGCGGTGTTGATTAGCCGGCTGGCCACGCTATCCTGGAAGTGGTGATCGAGGTGCACGCCATGTCAATAGCCATCCTGGACTACTCATTCGATTGGATATACACGGAACGATTCCTTGCCCCCAGAAGCCATCCGGGCAACTTCACGCCAGTCGATGCGGTCAAGTTCTGCCAGACGCTTGGCGTTAATGCAATGGAGCTTTTTCACGGCTATTGGGTTGACACGCCAGTGAACGAAGTCCGAACCCTCTTGGCCGACGCCGGCCTGAAGCTGGCCGCCTATAGCTACTGGGTGGACCTCGTCGTGCCAGAGGACCTGCGGGACGGCCGGTTCGATGAAGTGCGCTTGGCGCTCGACCGAGCGGCGGCGCTTGGCGCTAACATTGTTCTCGCTTTTCTAGGAGGGATGAAACCCGGCCTATCACAAGAGATGGCGCGAGGTTGGTTTGTCGATGCGCTCCGGACCAGCGCCGAACTGGCCGGCGAACGCGGCCTGACGCTTACCATTGAAAACTTTGACCACCCAGACTACCGTGAGTTGCACGGCCGGCCGGCCGACCTGATCGCTCTTTGCAACGAGGTTGGATCGCCCCATTTCAAGGCCACCTATGATGTGGCGAACGTGGTGATCTCTGGGGATGATCCAATCGAGTCTCTCCGCCTATTAGCGCCCTATCTAGCCAACGTTCACGTACAAAACTTCCGGCTGCTGAGCGCCAGCGAGGAAAAACAGCGAGCGGTGCCTGCTGCGGACGGTCGCCGGCAGTACATAAGCACCGTAGTCGATAAAGGTGATCTTGATTGGGGACTGGTGGTAGCCGAGATGCAACGGATGGGTTACGCTGGTTACTACGCGGTTGAATATCAGGGTGAAGACGATCCGCGGCCGGCGGTGCGGGCATCGTTAGAGTA
>JBCLEL010000365.1:0-2385 GCA_038913435.1 Chloroflexota bacterium | reverse complement strand
ATTGGGTCGCCGGCATAAACTTACCTCATCAGAGCCAGAGGTTTATAATCTCGACTGAGAGAAGACTCAGGCTAACGATCCGGAGGAATACCTATGCCGACCGAACCAAAGTTAAGAATAGGTGAACCGGTCCCTCCATTCCGATTGCAGGACCTGCAAGGCAACCTGGTTGAATCGAGCGAGTTCGCCGGCCAGGACCTTCTGCTCTTTATGTGGGCTTCCTGGTGAATGTGCCGCGAGCAGTTGCCGGTCTGGCAACAGTTTTGGCAGGAACACGGTTCGGAGAATGTGAGACTGGTGACAGTTGCGGTAGATGCGGCCGGCCCCCAACGCCCGGCCGAATTCGTCCGTCGGGCCGGCCTTACCTTACCAGCGTTGATTGATCGCCGAGCGACCCTCGCCCAGATATTTGGTTTCAATGTAGTGCCAAACGGCGTCTGGATAGACTCGTCTGGTGGCCTCCGCTACCAAAAATATGGCGGATTCGACATCCGCAAAGAGGAGACTATCACCGTCGTCAAGGATCTCCTGACCGAGGCAGCGGCGAGGCCGGCCGATGGGCGCGGGCATGCCGCGCGGAAAGCTGCCGGCGAGCCGAGCCATCTGGAGCGCGGCGACCGGCTGGCGCAAGCCGGCGACTGGGCCGGCGCCGCCGACGCCTACCAGGAAGCGGTGAACGTTGCCGCCTCCGACAGCGCAGCCGCCTTCTCACTAGGTGTCGCGCTGCTGGAGTTGGGCCGGCGCGACGAGGCCGTTGCCGCCTGGCAACGGGCGCTGGCTATTGATCCGGCCAAGTACGTCGTTCGCAAGCAGATTTGGGCGGTGCAAGATCCGTCCCGCTTCTACCCCAAGATTGACCTGGAGTGGCAGCGCCAGCAGCTTGCTCGCGAAGGCGTTTTGAAGTCGTGATAGTTGAGTAATACAGTACCTAGGCGCACGAAAATCGTCTGCACGCTGGGACCGGCCACCCGTTCGCCGGAGATGATCGCCGGCCTGATCCGGGCCGGGATGAACGTCGCCCGGCTTAACTTCTCGCATGGCACACACCAGCAGCACGCTGAGATAATCGAAGACATCCGTCGTATAGCCGCCGCGCTGGGCGAGCATATAGCGATCTTACAGGACCTACAAGGGCCAAAGATCAGGACCGGCCCCCTCAAATCAACCCCAATCGTTCTCCGCGCCGGCCAACGGTTCGCTATCACCACCGAGCCTATCGTCGGCGACAGCCAACGAGTGGCTACCTCATTCGATCTACTGCCAAAGGTGGTCAAGGCCGGCGACCGGGTGTTATTGAGCGACGGGCTGGTCGAGTTGAGGGTGGAAGCAACCTCGGAAACTGAAGTCAACTGCATCGTTCAGAACGGCGGAGTGGTCGGCGAGCGCACCGGCATCAACCTGCCCTGGGTTGACCTTGGGGGCGATTCGATGACCGAGAAGGATCTTGAAGACCTTGAATTTGGGCTTGAACAGGGCGTTGATCTGGTCGCCCTGTCCTTCGTACGTGGAGCGAAGGACGTTCAGCGGCTGCGAGACCAGATCAAAAAACTGGGGTACAGCCAACCAGTTGTGGTCAAGCTGGAAAAGCCGCAGGCGATTGACGAGCTTGAAAGGATCATCGAGCTGGCCGACGTGGTGATGGTTGCCCGTGGTGACCTCGGCGTCGAGGCCGGCCCTGAACGAGTGCCGGTCTTGCAAAAGCGGATCATCGCCGCCGCCAACGAGGCGCGAAGGCCGGTAATCACCGCCACTCAAATGCTCGAATCCATGATCCACAACCCGCGTCCAACTCGCGCCGAAGCCTCTGACGTTGCGAACGCTGTTTTCGACGGCACCGACGCGGTGATGCTCTCCGGCGAGACGGCCATCGGCGAGTATCCGATCCAGACGGTGAGGATGATGGACCGGATCGTGCGCGAGGCCGAGACGTTGACCATTGAGGCCGGCCCGCGCCACGGGAAAACGTCTCAACTGCGCTACGCCGGCTCGTTGACACTGGCTGCCAGCCAGATCGCAGCCAACCTGAAGGCCGCCGCCATCATCGCCCGCACGAGGTCTGGCTATACGGCCCAGTTGGCTTCCAGCTTCCGACCGCCGGCGCCAATCGTTGCCGTGACCAACGACCCAATTGTGGCCCGCCGGCTGGCGGTGTGCTGGGGCATCTATCCGCAGGTCGTCCCGCCGGCCAAGTCACTGGACAGCCTGATGGGGCAGTTAGAGCTGGCCGCCGCCGCGACCGGCTTCATCAAGCAGGATGACAGCATCCTGGTGCTCGCCACCTCCAGTCCAAGCGCCACCGGCCACATGAACATGCTGGAAATCCGCCGGGTCGGCCGGCGGGGTTAGCCCATTAGCGGCCGAATTATGTAAGTGTTCAGATTTAAA
>JBCLEL010000364.1:0-2389 GCA_038913435.1 Chloroflexota bacterium | reverse complement strand
CCAATGGCATTGAACGACAGCACCTGGCTATCGGTTGTCAACATGCTGCGGACTGAAATGGTCTCGGTCACGCCGCCACCAGCGTAGGTTGCAACCCCGGTGGTCGTACACACGGTCAGGGTATAGACGGTGCTTGCTTTAGCAGCAGACAGATCAATTCGTTTTATCAGTAGGCTCGCGTTAGAGCTATTGATTGTGCCGGAGGCGATGCTGACTGAAAGGTTCCCCGTCAGCAGCTTCAATCGGTTGTACGTCGTGTTCTCAGTGATCTTCCCTAGCGCATCGCTCAGGCGACTCATCTCTATCTGCACAGCATCTCGGTCGCCGGCGCTTAGATTTCCGCTCGCCGCTTGTACCGATAATTCGCGCATGCGTTGGAGGATTGAGTGGTATTCATTTAGCGCGCCCTCGGCGGTTTGGATCATTGACACACCATCAAGCGCGTTGCGAACTGCCTGACTAAGACCCCGGTATTGAGCGCGCAGCTTCTCGCTGATACTCAGGCCGGCCGCATCATCGCCAGCTCTGTTTATGCGAAGACCAGAAGATAGGCGTTCAACTGACTTTTGAATTGATGCAGCCGTCGCTCCCAAATTGCGCTGTGCGGTGAGTGCTGGAATGTTGGTATTGATGACGGTCATCTTTAGACTAGGCCTCCTCTGCCTTTACTAAGTGGGCTACAGGTCCAGCCGATACCCCCAGCGGCTGCCAAGCCCGTTTGATCTTTGCGCTGACACCGTTGTCAACGTTCTGTAGCAATGTTCGTCTAATAAAGGGTGTCAAACCATTGGGGTACTCCCTAATGCGGCCTTAGGGTGACCCTAATATTCGACAGAAATCTAGCGAAAGAGTCTCTGGTGGGGACGTTGGGAACAGGGTAGGTAGGAGAGGAGGACAAACCAATACCTAATCCAGCGGCATTTCAGCCAATCTATTACCACCGCGATTGAGGTTTACGCTTTGACGTCGATCCTTTTGCGGGTAGAACTGCTGTCCGGCGAACTAACCCGGCGAGATGGCGCCTGGTTGGCCGGAGCAGGGCGATTCGGCTGGGCAGGTGGATTGTTTGTCTGAACTAATCATTTAGCAAACCGGTCGCCAGACTCGACCCTTTTTTGGGGGGTATAGCTTTGCGGCCGATCAGGGCCGCTAGGCAACTCCCGGGCTGGCTGTAGGATCACGGTAGAAACCGCGCGTCCGGTTGGATCTATTGACATCTCTCGCTCCTTCGAGAACTGACGCAGTCCTCTACTTAATGATAGCAGAATGTCTGTCTTTGTCAATGTCGCACAGCCATTTTTCGTCAATGGTGAATTCCAGCCTATTCCTAACTTTCACACCACCGCCGTCACGTCTAAACCGACGCGCCGGCCGGCTTCAACGATGGCATCCCAGGTCGCCTCTGGGACAGGTATACCCTCGCGCAAGCGTTGTTCACGCGCTCGAAGCTCTGGTTCGCCGGGCAACAGCACCTCGCTGAATCCCGGCGCCGGCGGAGTCGCCTTCACATTTCTCAAGAGGTGGTCAGCCACTGATCCATAGCTGCCGTCGGGCCGGAATGTTTTGGTGTCAATTCCGACAATTATGGCGGCGCCATGTGCGCCTTTATCCGAGTAAAGATTGCCGGGGGCCAACGCGCCGCAGAGAAGCTCGACAACCATCCCGATTGAGTAACCCTTGTGACCGCCGAATGGCAACAGGACGCCGCCATCATAGAATTCGCTTGGCTTGACGCTAGGTTGTCCGTGCTTATCCAGAATCGTGCCCGGCGGCAAGTCGGCGTTTTTGGCCCTGGCCACCTGTATCTTGCCTTCGGCGATAGCCGAGGTTGCGATGTCAACAACCATCATCGGCATCTCGCCGGCCGGCACGCCAAAGGAGATCGGATTGGTGCCGATGGCGCCGGCTGCGCCACCATAAGGGGCAGTGCGGCCAGACCCGCCGCCCCCAACCGTGACTATCGCGATCACATCTTCTCTGGCCGCCTGTTCAGCCCACTCTCCCAGCCGGCCGATGTGATGACAACGCACGATTGACACTAGCGAGATCCGGTTCTCTTTCGCCTTTTTTACCGCCACATCTGTTGCGTAGTGGGCCGCCAGGTGGCCAAATGTCCACCGACCATCGACCAGCGCCGTCGTGGCCGTCTCAGCGATGATCGCCGGCCTGGCAGCGGGGAACATAGCACCCTTCTGGATGCTGGCCACGTAGGCCGGTATACGTAGGACTCCGTGGGAATCGTGGCCGGCCAAGTTGCTATTCACCAGAGCGTCACCCATCAGTCCGGCCGAATCCTCCGGCGCGCCGGTCGCCATGAAAATCTTAACCGTGATGGCCCGAAGGCGTTCGGCGGAAATAGTAAGCATCTGTTAGTCCCTCCTGAAAAATC
>JBCLEL010000363.1:0-2391 GCA_038913435.1 Chloroflexota bacterium | reverse complement strand
CCGACACCACAGCGAGATGTCGTGATATTCGACTCGTATCATTGCCCGATATTCAAGACTTCTGAAGGGCAAGAGAGCGTAAACATATTACCAGTCGAAGGATTAATAGGACTGATAGAGGTGAATGCGTCTGAAGTGACCAGTTCCAAACTAAAGCACGACATGAGTAAGATAGTTGATATGAAGAAACTCCAGATCCTATATGAACCACCAAAATACCGAGCGTTCGCTGACCCGAATCAGCCTTACGACAGAACAAAGCAGCGGGTCGTCGCGGAACTACATGCCCGAGGAGCAAAGCTCGGTTACGTATTCGCGGCGGATTCAGACGCCAGTCTTGAGACGATAGCGGAGCACGTCTTGGAGACAAACACCAGGGCAGGCACGGATGCATCAGTAGATGGCGTATTCGTCCTCAGCAAAGGTTGTATTCTGCACGGAAATCACAACGGTTGGTCCACGGCTCGCCATAGTGGCACCAATTTGTATTGCTGTGAGATGGCTGATTGGGACGTGCTACTGACCATGGTTGCTGCGATTAACAAACATCTTGGCTTGGGAGCCGCAGGAAGCTTACCTGATTTAGAGGAGTATTTTGGCCCTGCGGGTGGTGAGCGTCGGAAGAACGTTTTGACTCGCCGAAAATGTATTTCAGACAACGAATATACTAGCCAACCCACCACAGCAAATTACGTCTTCTCGCCGTGAGCGCAGGGCTTGCTTCACCGCCGGCGGAGGTAAGCTGGAATATCCAGGTCGTCCGTTGGGACAATTGGTGGCACTGGTTGGCCCTGGCTATAGCAAATGAGCTTTACTTCAGCTTCTACTATGTTCGTAAGAATCACCCTCTCGTCAGGAAAGCCAGAGGCAATCGTGGACATTGTCGCATAATATGACTACATATATAGTCATATTGGAAGTGTTATGCAAACGATCGGCATCCGCGAGTTGAAGGAACACGCCAGCGAGATTCTTCGTCGGGTACGTGAACAAGGGGATGTCTTCGAGATAACCTATCATGGTCGGGTTGTCGCCCGGTTAGTACCTACTGCACAATCTAAGTCTTCCGCGACCACCACGGAGAGCTTCTGGGCCGATTGGGACCAATTGGCTAGGGCCATTAGCGCACGCTGGCCGGCCGGAATCTCTGCCGTTGATGCAGTGCGTGAAGGGCGTCGAGAACTCTGATCTTGTCTAAACGCGAGGAAAGACACACTCGCGTCGGATATTCAGATAGCCGCCTCACCGCCGGCGGAGAAAATCAGGTATATCCAAATCGTCGGTCGGGATGGTTGGCGCTGGATGGCGCCGGGAACCAGCGGCCAGGCGTGAATCCGCCGCCTGTTGAGGTCTGGAGAACAGTTTGGGCTTGCCATCGAACCCGGTAGCTATCACGGTGATCTTGATTTCACCTTGCATACGCGGGTCAATCACCGCGCCGAAGATCACGTTGGCATCAGGGTCCGCCGCTTTCACTACCACGTCAGCCGCCTGGGTCACTTCTAGCAGGGTCATATCCGGCCCGCCGGTCACGTTCAACAAAAGCCCCTTGGCGCCGGTGATAGACACTTCGAGCAACGGGCTAGCGATGGCCGCTCTAGCCGCATCAATAGCGCGCTCGTCGCCTTCGCCACGACCTATCGCCATCAGCGCCGATCCGGCCCCAGACATGATGGTGCGAATGTCGGCGAAGTCCAGATTTATCAGACCTGGCACGGTAATAAGCTCGGCGATACCCTGGATGCCCTGGTGCAACACGTCGTCAACGATACGGAAGGCCTGCTCGACGGTGGTCTTCTTTTCGACGACTTGTAGCAGCCGGTCATTTGGGATGATGATAAGGGTGTCCACTTTGTCACGTAGGTTGGTAAGACCTTCCTCAGCGTTGGCGCGCCGGCGGGTGCCCTCAAAGGTGAACGGCTTGGTGACAACCGCGATGGTGAGTGCGCCGATCTCTTTGGCGATCTGGGCAATTATCGGCGCGGCGCCGGTGCCAGTGCCGCCACCCATGCCGCAGGTGATGAACACCATATCCGCGTCTTTGAGAGCCTCGTAGATCTGATCGCTGTTTTCCTCGGCGGCGCGTTGCCCGATGGTAGGATTGCCGCCGGCGCCGAGGCCCTTGGTCAGTTTGTCGCCAATATGAATCTTGCGGTCAGCGTCCACCCTTGCCAGCGCCTGGGCATCGGTGTTGATAGCGATGAATTCGACACCGCGCAGCTCGGCCTGCATCATCCGATTTACTGCATTGCAGCCGCCGCCGCCAACTCCCGCGACTTTAATGTTGGCAAAAGATATGACTTCGGACATCGAAACAATATCGCTGCTCATTTCTTATTTCACCTACCGACCTGAGATTTTTACTGTATATCCGCGCTCATGATCGCCCCT
>JBCLEL010000362.1:0-2402 GCA_038913435.1 Chloroflexota bacterium | reverse complement strand
CGGCGCGTTGAAGGTGGCGGATGGCTCGCCGACCCCGACAATCCCTCCCACCTGCACCGCGACTCCTACGGTCTCAGTCTCGCCGACGCCGACCCAGACGCCAACTAAGACGCCGACGGCGACAGCTACAGCTACGGTGACACTGACACCCACGCCATCCGCGACTCTGACTATCACGCCGACTGTCACTGATACCCCCACGCCGGCGGCGCGGGTGTGGTTGCCGGTTGTTTGGCGTCAGTCGGAGGGGGGCTGGTGAGGCACGCGGGGCGCCCGGTGGTCGCAGACCCGACTCTCGCCAAAGGGCGAGTCGGTGTCACCATAGGCGACCTTCTGGCGACCTATGGAAACTGGCGAGTCGCCGCCGAACATAAACCCTTGATAGTCATAGCTACCATCTAACGAGTTTTTGTGTATCCAAAATGAAAAAATTCCTATTGACATGCCGTGTAGGCAAGGCTATACTGACAACATAATAAGTGGTGTGGTTTCGCCTCACTAGGTTCAATAGTGAGTTGTTTGACTGAGGAGTTGGGAAATGAAGATGCGGATAATGACAGTTTTTGTCGCGCTGACACTTCTGCTGTTGCCAGCGGTTGTGTCCGCAAGCCATTCGTGGAGAGACTACCACTGGGCCCGAACGGCCAGCCCATTTACCCTCCAGGTGGTCGACTCTATGACCGCTGATTGGGACGTTTACCGTGTGCTGGTCTCCGACGACTGGACCAAATCCAGTGTACTCGATTTACGCCACTCTGAAGGAAGCGATCTCCAAAAGGATCGCAAGACATGCAAGGCTATCTTCGGGAAGCTCATAGCGTGTAACGCGGTATATGGCTTCAACGGTTGGCTGGGCGTCGCGACGATTTGGGTGTCTAGCGGCCATATCGTCCAGGCAACCTCCAAGGTCAATGACAGCTACTTCAATACCTTAAAGTACAACGACCCTAACGCCAAGCGGCACGTGCTTTGCCAGGAGGTCGGCCACACGTTAGGGCTTGGCCACCAGACCGGCGTGAGTTGTATGGACGACAGAAACGGGCTTTTCGATTCTGCTTACGTCAGCCCGAATGCGCACGACTATGAGCAGCTAGCGACCATCTATGGCTCGCATCCGGACACCAGCTCCACCGTCGCGGCAACCGCGGCAGCGGCCTTTGGTAGGGGTGGAAACGACGCAGGCGCTGATGACGACTTTGGACCGGTGGTTGAGAAGCAGGGGCGCACAACCATACACGTGAAAGACCTGGGTGGCGGCCTGAAGCGGATCACGTTTGTTATCTGGGCTGATCCGGGAAAGCCGTAGACTTCGCAGCCGCCGGCTGAGGCCAGTCCGACATTCAAGTTGAGCGGAGAAGGTGTGGATCCCCTTCTCCGCTTTGGTTTTATATGCCACTTTTCGATGCCCGCCCCACAGTAAGCGATGAACGATTGCTAGGAAAAGACGGCGTTCAGGATGATGTCCAGGCATTGGGCAGCCTGGACTCCAACGCCGACCTTCACCTGCTTGAAGCCGGCCGGCTGGTCGCGCAGTTTGACGCATTGACCTCTGGTCAGCTCGCTGGTCGCCTCAACCCGTAGGGGTATTTCAACGAACGTGAATAGCTCCGGCCTGGCAGCGGCGATCACTGCCAATGGGTCGTGCATAGCGGCGCCGCCCTTTCTCCCGGCGCTTAGGTAAGCGCCGAGGTAGAAGTCGAGTATCTCCAGCGCAAAGCCGGCCACTTCAGGGCGGCCGGACGATTTGACCTGCTCTCGCAGTGAGATGAACAGCTCCTGGCTGATCCGCACCTGATGGGTGATGTCGAGTGGGACCAGCTTCAGATTGAGTCCCGCGGTCAACACGATGTCGGCGGCCAGCGGGTCAATGTAGAAGTTGCTCTCGGCCCCTGAAGTAACATTGCCGGCCTCCTCGATAGCGCCCCCCATGACCACGATCTCATCAATCATCCCAACCAGGTCCGGATAGGCTTTCAGCGCCAACGCCACGTTTGTCAAGGGGCCGGTTGCGATCAGGACGAGCCGGCCGGCGTTCTCGCGCGCCTGCTGGCAGATCAGCTCGACCGCGCTAATTGGAGACAGCTTTGGCCCGGCCGGCAGGCGGGAACGGTCCACCGCTCCGAGGCCATGCTCTCCGTGAAACTTGGCGGCCGGGACGAGAGTGTGAGCTATCGGGCCGGTGGCGCCGGCGGCGACTGCGACATCTTCCCGGCCAAGCAGACCGAGCGCTGCCAGGGAATTGGCCGTCGTGTCCTCAAGCGCGACGTTGCCGGCGACGGTGGTGACGGCCTTCAGCCTGAGACGTTCGCCGAGGTGATCGGCTACAATCAATGCCAGCGCGTCGTCAATGCCGGTGTCAACGTCCATCAGCAGCGGTCGAGCGGTTGAGCCGTTAGTCATCG
>JBCLEL010000361.1:0-2410 GCA_038913435.1 Chloroflexota bacterium | reverse complement strand
TTCCCGAAAATGTCGTCTGATTATGCACTAGCGCCCTGGTTCAACACCTCCTGGTACACCCGTAGCGTCTTCAAGACAATCGCGTCCCAGCGGAACTCGCTTGCTATTCCAGCAAGACCGGCAGCCAGGCGCTCGCGCAACTCAGGCGACTGGGCGATTTCGGTCATCGCCGACGCCAGCCTATCCGGTGACCCGGCGGGCGTGAAAAGGACGTTCTCACGGTCAATGAGTCGGGGCAGCGACGATGTGACGCCGGCCGAAACGGGACGAGTGGTGATGATTGGCGCGTGGTGGGTAATAGCCGCGACCAGCGTCCCATGCCGAATAGATGCGCCCTCCTTGTAGGGTAGCACGCAGGCGTCAAGAGCCAACAGGTTGCCGGAGACTTCCTCGGCAGTGGTGTAGCCGGTCCAAATAACCTTGCTGCGGAAAGTTGGTTCGTCCAACCGAGACCGCAGGTAATGGGCGTACTCGCGTTCCAGCCGGCTGCTAGCGCTGGTTGAACCTCCGATCATCGCCAGCTTGGCCTTTATCCCCGACGACGACACCCTAGCGAACGCCTCGATTAAATCGTCCAGCCCTTTGCTGGGATTTAGAAAGCCAAAGTAGCCAAATAGCGCCTCATCAGGCTCGACGCCCATCAGCCGGCGCCAGGTCGCTCGGTCATAGGTGGCGCGGTCACGGACCGGAATGTTGCTGCCAATCGGGATGGGGTGCAAAGCCGGCCCGCCAAAGCGGACTCCTGGGCGACCGTCCGAACGCCGGCTAGCAAGCCGGACGAAGTCTTCCTGATTGGTCACTATAACGGCAGTAG
Organism: Chloroflexota bacterium; assembly: GCA_038913435.1. GTDB lineage: Bacteria > Chloroflexota > UBA6077 > FW602-bin22 > JBCLEL01 > JBCLEL01. The sequence continues at coordinate 1,596 of JBCLEL010000361.1, read as the reverse complement.
AGGTCAGGGCAAGCAACCAGGTGGCCAGGTGACGCAGCCGGCCAATCTTAGGCAGTATATAGGGCTCCTTCAGATCGTGAAATGTGGTTACAACCTTCACCTTTGGCAGCCGGCTCCGAAGATAGAGCGGGGCAAGATTTACCGCCGGGTTCAGATCGAAGGCGCCGGCCTGGTACTGGATGTTCAGCACCTCCGCGCCCATTCCCTCAACAATGGCGGCTATCGCCGGCAATGCCGCCACCGTCCAACTCCGAATTTCGGGAAAGATAGGAATGTCTTCATCCTGCCATTTATCTCCCAGCCGGGCGCGGACCCTCGCGGAGGTGATGATTGAAGGCTGGGCGCCGACCAGCGTCAACGTCCGCGCCACAAACCGGGTGTAGTCGGCTACTCCACCGCGCATTGGCGGGTACTCGCCGGTCAGCAGCGCAACCCTAATCACCGCCGGTAACCCACTGGCGCAGACGTTCTATTGCTCGCCGGAAGTGCCATTGAGCCAATTTTACATACATAGCGGCCCGTTCCAGACGTGCTCTCTCTTGAGGAAGTGCCCGGCCCTTCAACCAATCTTCAAGACCGTTCAGTGCCATTGACACCGACACGAACAGTCTGAACGAGAGTTCCAGCAACGCCCCGTGGTACTTCTCGATGTAAAGCGCCTTGCTATCGTGAAAGTGGATGTTACGACGATAGACATTTTGCGAACTGCTTCGGGCGCCGGCGTGTTGAACCACCGCCGCCGGCTGGTACATCACCTGCCAACCATCGGCCCTCAGACGCCGGCACAGGTCAAGCTCCTCCGAGTACATGAAGAAGCGGGCATCGAATATTTGCTCATCTGCCAGCGCAGCCCGGCGCAACATCAGAGCGGCGCCGGTCAGCCAGTCGGGAAACTGAACCGAGTCCAGTGGCAGGTCGGCGCAACGATAGCGCCGTATGGCCGGGGCAGTCGGCCAGAGACGTTCGAGGATAGTGCTCTCAAGAAAGAAGTCCTGCCGTCGTGGGAACCGGCGGCAAGGTTGTTCAGGCCGGCCGGCGGCGTCTATCACCGCCGGCCCGGCCAGACCTACCGCTGGATTTCGGTCCAACGATTGAACGAGCCGGCCGAGGGCGCCGGTTATCGGCGTCGTGTCGGGATTCAATATCAGCAGGTAAGGCGAAGTGGCTATTCGAGCCGCCTGGTTCACCGCCCGGCCAAACCCAACGTTTTCCTGGTTGGCGATCAGCCTCAGGTTTGGAAACCGCTCCGACAAAGCGGCGATGGTGCCATCCGATGAAGCGTTATCCACAACGACAATCTCCATAGCCAGGGCCGATTCATTCGCCGACTCGATGATCGAGGCCAAGCAGTCCAATAGAACGTCGCGCACATTCCAACTAACGATAATGCAGGTGACCTGACATCTGGTGGCTGACTCGTTGAGAGGTAGGGTGTACGGTTCTGCCTGCAAGGTTCACCTGTTCCCTCGGATAGTAGTCGCCTGCATTCTACGATGATATTTGTCCACTGTCGCCGGCGAATCTTGGGTTGCAGCCGGCCACTGACGCCGGTTAGACTTGGCCTGCGCCGTTTTAGCACAGCTAAACACAGCAGTT
>JBCLEL010000360.1:0-2415 GCA_038913435.1 Chloroflexota bacterium | reverse complement strand
TCACCATTTCAGCGTGTTCACTTCTTCAACATTGACCGAGCGGCGCAGCCGGTAAATGGCCAGGATCAGAGCTAGCGCAACCGCTGCTTCCGCCGCTGCTACCGCGATGATAAACAGCGCGAACACCTGTCCCGACAATGAAGTGCCAGTGGTTGGGTCGGGAGGCAGGTATCGAGAGAAGGCGATCAAGGCTATATTGACCGCGTTGAACATCAGTTCAACCGACATCAATATCGCCACCACGTTGCGCTTGGCCAGGACTCCGTAGAGGCCGATAGAAAAGATGATCGCGCTAAGTACGACAAAATGGTTGAGAGTCACTTGCATACGATCAGTTCACTTCTCCTTAGCGATCACGATTGCCCCAATCATCGCGATCAGCAATAGAACCGCCACTATTTCAAACGGCAGCAAGAACTGATTGAGCAGAAGTTGACCTAGCGGGCCGGTCGTGTAGGTCGGAGGCTGTTGGCCGGCCGGCCACTGCGCGCCAGTCAGGACCACCAGGAATACAAATAGCAACGCGGCCGATACGAGGCCGGCGAAGGCCCATTGCCGGTTGGTCGGGTTGCTATCTGGCAGGTAGCTGCGGCTGGTCAGCATGATTGCAAATAGGAAAAGCACCGTCACCGCGCCAACGTAGATGATGATCTGCACCGCCGCGATAAATTCGGCGTTGAGCAGCACGTAGAGCGCCGCTATTGCAAAGAAAAAGAAGACCAGAGCGAGCGCGCTGTGCACGATGCGCGGCAGCGTCACCACTGCGAACGCCGACACGATCAGCAGCGTGGCGATGACGTAGAAGGCGATGTCAACCCATAGCTGTTCAGTCAATCGGCGTCACTCTTCAAGCCCCGCCAAATATGTAGAGGCCGAGGCCGGTAATCATCATATTCGCCAAACTCAGCGGCAACAGAATCTTCCAGGCAAAGGACATAAGCTGGTCTGCGCGGACTCGTGGCAATGTCCCGCGCATCCAGTACAAGAGGAAGAAGAGGGCGTAAGTCTTGATTATGAACCAGAGCCAGGGAGGTAGAATCGGCCCGTGCCACCCGCCGAAGAATAGCGTTACCGCTAGCGCCGCCACCGCAAACGAGTTGAGGTATTCGGCCAGAAAGAACAGCGCGAAGCGGATGCCGCTGTACTCGACGTGATAGCCGGCGATGATCTCCGATTCGGCTTCCATCAGGTCAAATGGCGTGCGGTTCAACTCGGCGGTCGCGGCGATGAAGAAGATTAGGAATCCAAGCGGTTGAATCAGAATGTTCCAGCGGAATCCGCCCCAGGCCGTCTGCGATTGGACGATGTCAACCGTTGACAGCGAGCCGGCGATCATCACAACGCCGATTATCGAGAAAACCAGCGGTATCTCGTAGCTGATTACTTGGGCGGCTGCCCGCATCGCGCCTAGTAGCGCAAACTTGTTGTTTGAACCCCAGCCGGCCATCAATATGCCGATGACGCCGGTTGACGAGATCGCCACGAAGTAAAGGATGCCGATGTTCAGGTTGGCGATAACCATTCGGTCGCCGAAGGGGATCACGGCATAGATCAGTAGAGCCGGCGCCACCACGACTATGGGCGCTAGTTTGAAGATTGGCGCGTCCGCTTTCGACGGTATCAGGTCCTCTTTGCTCAACAGCTTCAGCACGTCGGCGACCGGTTGCAGCAGCCCCTGCGGGCCGACCCGGTTGGGGCCTAGCCGGTCTTGCATAAGGGCGATGACTCGCCGTTCAAAATAGACCAAGCTCATCACGATGCCAATGGCAACCAATACAAAGAAGCCGACCGATACCAATATCATCAGGATATTTGCGATCCATTCCGGCAGAAAGAGGAGCAAAAGATCCCTGATCGCGGCGATAAGATTCGGGAAAAGATTGTCTAAGAAGGACTTCAAGCTGCCTTCACCACGACTGACCTGATATGAGGCTCGATCTTTGACCTTTGGCGCTTCGATAGCCGGCCAGATGGCCGGTCGAACATAGGGTGTCTACTGCCACTCTAACGCCTTCTTACGCCAGGCATAGACCAGTCCCAACGCCAAGATTGCAATGAAGACGAACATCTCGAGCAGAGAAAATAGCCCTAGCTTGCCATAAGCTACCGCCCAAGGATATAAAAAGACTGTTTCTACGTCGACTATTACGAACACCAGTGCGTAAATGTAGAAGCCGGCGTAGTAGCGAATCCAGGATGTGCCGACCGTTTCGATTCCACATTCATAGGATGACTGTTTGATGGCGTTTGGGTTGTGTGGTCGGAATAGCCGCGCTAACGCCAGCGGAACCAAAGCGAAGAGGACAGCGATGATAAAGAAGATAGCAATCGGTCCGTAGTCTGCAACCATTTCACCCGGCCTCGACTCGGTGGCCATCATTGGCGCGACGGCGGAGAGCGCCGGCCAACCGGCGG
>JBCLEL010000359.1:0-2425 GCA_038913435.1 Chloroflexota bacterium | reverse complement strand
ATATTCGGACTTCGCATGGTAACCATTATCTACCGACTTCAACGCGGGCCGGCGGCTTCAAGGCTTCTTGCGCGATGTGACGGGCGGCTTCGTTCCTTAGCCGGCAACCTTCGTCGGAAGCGATCTCGATTACCTTGAGCGTATCGAGGTCGCGTAAGGCGGTGTCAAGAGCCAGACTCACCTCGCGAGCCGGCAGTTGAGCTAGCGCCTGGCGGTCTATGCCAGCCAACTCCAGCCCTGCCTGCAACATCGGCAACGGCCGGTCAACCGCTATGTCCTTCCCTTGGGCAACGGTAGCCAGCAGTGCGCGTCTGACGGCCAACCTCGATGACGTGTCGCTGTTAGAAGCGCCGCCGAATTGTAACACCGGATCGTGCAGCCAGGCCCTTAGAATGATGGCCTTCCTGGAATCGTCGTCCAGCGCCAACCATTGTTCCAATCGGGTGGCCAACGGTTTCTCATTCTCCCACAGTCCGAGAGTCTGAGCCAGCCTCACCAAACTGGCTCGGCGCGGCGGAGCAGCAGCGGAGTGGCTTCGGGAAAGCGCATGGGTTGCCCAAGCCGTAATCTCTGAGGCAGGATCGCTTGGAGTCCTTCGCCGAGCCTGGAACAGCAGCCGGCCAAGCCGGTTGACACGACGGGCCGGCGCTGGCGTTCCCCCGGCTGATGGGCTTTGGTTGGCAGTCCGCCGGCTGATAGTCGGTGCAGACACTGATTGCAGGCGCAACCGAATTTCGGTCGGCACTTCCAGTTCCATCAGGTCGGCTACGTGATGAGACTTGACTTGCAGCATGGCGGTGAGCTTCAGCCGGTTTACGATCTTTGACAGCTCGCCGGCCGAAAAAGGGAGGTCATCCGCCAACTGTCGCCAGGCGCAATGCCCGTTGTGGCTAGAGACAATTGTCATCAAGGCCAGACGCTCATTGGCGCTCAGACGGTTCAAAGCCCGTTGCAGGCCGGATTGACTCGTAAGTTGATCGTAGATTTCACCGGCCAATTCGCCGGAGGACCGGTGGGATGCAACGATCCCCAGCCCGTGGGCCAAGCTTTCCAGCTTGTCCGCCGGCAAACTCTGGATAACTCGGATCAGCCTAGCCAAAATATCACCCACCCTCGCCCAAGTTCGCGTGCCTCATTAGTGCATGATCAGACGACCCTTTTGGGAATGGTGGAACGATCTTCCGGTGGGCAGCCAAACTGTAGGGCGGGGGCTTGTCCCCAGCCGAATTAGGAAGCGAGCGGGGGACAAGCCCCCGCGCTACGGGACCTTGCCGACAATCACGCACATCCAAAGCCGTTCCCAAAAGACTATCTTGAACCTGCACTAGGTTATTTTGCGGGAGGTTTCGAGGTTTGACCTCGGTACTCTACGCTGGTAGCATCTATTTCGCTAAGTGAATAATAATGGGCGGGATTTGCAACCGCTAGAAGGACAGACCGATGGCATTAAGTGTGATCGAGTGGAAGCGGACCAGCGGCCAATATGTGGCGATACTTCAGTCCATAGAGAGGTTTGAACCGAACTCGATCCAGCCAATCGAGCGACGTGGAATGGAGACCATATTGGGCGGCACGCTGAGAGGCACGGTAACGGACGCCTGGTACGCATTAGCCTATGATCGGCAAGAGCTTGACTTTGAAGAGGCGCGGGAGATGGCCCGCCGGACTTTAGAGCAGCGACGGGGAGTCCATACTACCTGATTGGTGATATTTGGTCGAAGGTCGGGTCAGTTGATGGACGGCTGCTTCAACCACGGCTTGACGGCCGCCACGCTTGGGCCGATCTTGGCGGCGATGATCGCCTCTCTGGTCAGTACGTTTACGAGTAGCTGAAGACGGCTGGCCGGCGCCTCCTCCAACAATCTTTGCTTTTCCGCCAGTGAAACTTGGATCGTCGCGCTGATCAGATTACCCAGTCGAGCCGGCTCCGCTGGCAAGGCGATTGTCTCCGCTTTAGCCGCTGTCTCTCCGCCGAACAGCCTCAGATACCCTCGGAACCCTTCCTTCAGGCTAGGGATGGTCTGGTCGTCCACATCATTTGGGTCAAGTGCGTCGTCCAGCAGTTCGTAGTCGGCGGTCTGATAGGGTAGGTCGGCGTACAGATGGGTGATCCTGAACCGGCGAACGCCCATAATAGTGATGTCGGAGCGACCATCCGGCAGTGGTTCAACGTCGGTGATGGTCGCAATCGTGCCGACCGGGTATGGTTCAGCCGGCTCGCCGGCCTCGCGCCCAGAATGGATCAGCGCGACGCCGAAGCTCTTGTTGCTCGCCATTGCGTCTTTAAGCATCTGGCGGTAGCGCGGTTCGAAAATGTGCATCCGGGTCGTTTCGCCGGGAAAGAGCACCAGATGTAGGGGGAAGATCGGAATCCGCATCGTTTTATCTTGCCTCTTAGCTCAGAAATTGCCACGTCATAATGCAG
>JBCLEL010000358.1:0-2430 GCA_038913435.1 Chloroflexota bacterium | reverse complement strand
ACCTATCGAGGCGGCATCCTGGCGCCAGGAGCATCATTGGTAAAGAATGGGGAGAAGGGTAGAGGGATTATATCTCGTTGGTACCCCCAGACATTGTACCAACGGATAGTCAACATAGTTGAATTGAAAGATCAGATAACTTTCAAATATGGCGATGGCTTGGCAGTACTGCGCGAAAATGCACGCCGAAGAGATGTCGTCTACTTTATTGATCCTCCTTACACAGTCGCTGGTCGACGACTCTATATGCATTATACGATTGACCACGCCGAGCTCTTCCGAGTTGCTAGCACTTTGGTTGGCGACTTCCTAATGACCTACGACGATACTCAAGAGATTCGGGCATTAGCAATACGGTATGGTTTCGATACCGAGACGGTGGCCATGAAGAACACCCACCACGCTAGGAAAGAGGAACTGTTAGTTGGCCGCGATCTCAACTGGGCGAGAGTCTTTTTGCCCTCGGCCTTCTAGTTAGCTTTGCCATGATGCGTTGCTCGAACTCTTCCAAGCTTACCGGAATTCCAGCAGTAAGGCCTTCCACTGCTCGTTCAAGCGTCGTCAATACCACGTCTCCCCTGGTTAACTTCGATTGAACTCCATTCTCGCGGTACTTTACTATGAACCATGCAATATCGCAGTTCGATACGTGCTCAACTCTGTCCATTGGTCCCAAGGCCGCAAAGAAACTCTCATCAACCACCACTGCCATTTTCTTTCCCCACCTCCGAAGCCACGGCACTTTGATCTGAAGTTGAGGCATAAGGCGCTTGGGACCGCTCGATCTATAGTCCGGACGCCTTGATTTCGTGGGAAATGGCAAGCCTAGTGCATAATCAGGCAACATCTTGGGGAATACCGCTTTCAAGTAGGGGCGTATGGCCATACGCCCCTATTGTTTGCCCTTGATCCTTCACGAGTGAAGGACACCTCATCCCCTGGCCCCTTCTCCTGCGAGGAGAAGGGGAAATGATTAGTGGGGGACACCCCCACATCCCCCGGTTCCCCTTCCCCTGCGAGGAGAAAGGGGAACGATTAGTGGGAGACACCCCACATCCCCCGGCAATCCTTCCTTGAAGGACTGCACCTCTTAAAGCCCGCCTAGTGCAGCCTAAGACCTCGTTCGAGTTAACCCTAGTAAAAACTAAGATAGCGCATTGTCAATGTTATTCCCAGTGGTAAACCTCCGTTTTCAGGGAATGTTCAGGTCGCCGTCTCTTTGCCAATCGGCGCCGCAGTAGCCCTTTGAGCCGGTAGCGTCTCATACATTACGGTAGCCACTACCACGCCGGAAAGAAAGGTCAGTCCGCCAACAGCGGCGATTGCCCAGGAGAAGCCGAACTGGTCGGCCAGCAGGCCGGCCAGCAGCGTGCCTAAGTGGGAGAAGTTCCACGGACACCCGTCCTCATGCCGGTGGCAAGACGGCCAAGCAAGCAACCAGTCGCTCGTCAACTAGCCGTGAGCTAAGCTCACTCCCGCGATCTTCGATTGCGTATCTCGCCAACTAGCTCTTGCGCCCGCGACAGGCTAGGGTTCTTCTCCTCCAACATCCGAGTCCTGACCTCGGCCACAATGTCGCCCTCGGCCCTGGTCAAAATCCAAAATGCCCGGCTCGCGAGCGTAGCGTCAATGCGCTGAGCTACCCGCCGGACCTCGTTGGCCGGGGTTTTCGCCAACCAGGTGGTCGGGACACCTCTCAACTGGTAACGACAGTCAGTCGAGAGCCGGATTCTGTCCGAACGGTTCGTGAGACCTCGGTGGACCATGCGGCTATGAAAGATTACGGCGTCGCCAGGATGATAGTCAGCGGTTGCCCAGGTGAGTTCTTCGGCACCAACCACTGAGGTCTGGCGTCGTTTCTCGTCGCCTGCTGAGCTACCGAGTATCCCCCTATGCTCGAGCAGGCCGTGCTTGTGCGAGCCGGGCGCGACTGCCAAGCCGCCGATTGACTCGTCAATGTCCATCAGTGGGAACCAGCAAGTGAAAAAGTCCCGCGTGGCGTAGCCGAATTTGGGGTTCGCGTCCTGGTGGGCGCCGAGTCCTTTAGGAACGGGAGCGTCGGGATCGGGATAGATACAACGTATGATCTTCTGTCGCCAGACCTTCACCGGCCCGCCAACCAGTGGCCGGATCACCTCGATGACTTCGCGGGAGTAGGCTAGCGCCCGCAACGACCGGAGTTTGACCAGCTTGCCATAGACGGCCATCCACTCCTCTTCGCTGGGAAAAGTCCCGCCGCTCCACATCGCATCTTGCGCGCCATCATCTTCGGTGAAATAGTGGGTTCTTAGTAATGTTATGACATCCCGCTTGAGCTGAGTAGCGCGACCAGGATCAAACAGGCGACGAATGAACAGATACCCGTGTTCATGCATCGCGTCACGCATTTGTTCTGGATAGGGGCGAAGTCCGTCCGCTTCAATCAGAGGA
>JBCLEL010000357.1:0-2431 GCA_038913435.1 Chloroflexota bacterium | reverse complement strand
GCTGAACCTATGAGGTTCCGCCTACTGGGGGGCTGCCTTTTCTTCGTCAAGCAGTTCCGGCTCGTTGATCGTCTTCACCACTAGCTCGGCTTGGGATAGCAGCTTTTCGCAGCGGTCGGCCAGCTCGATTCCTAGCTTGTACAGCTCGACTGAGCGTTCCAGGCCGATCCCACCAACCTCCAGTTCGCTCACTACCGCTTGCAGTTTTGCCAAAGTAGTCTCAAAACTGTCGTCCGGCTCCAGCGCAAATTGGTCGTCACTCATTGTTAACTACCACCTTCTGCGCTCTGGCGATGATTTGGCCGACCGCCAAGCGCACCCCCAAGTTGTCACCAACCGACACCTGGTCAGCCCTGGTCACAAATCGGCCTGAGTTCTCTATCCAGCAGTAGGCGTAACCCCTTTTTAAGACACTTTCCGGATTCAAGCTGCGCATGGCGTCGGCTAGCGCGGCGAGTCGTTGGCGCGCGCGGTCCAGGCGATAGTCAACAGCCCGGCCGGCTCGTTCGGCGAGGTCATCAATCCTCTGGCGTAACATCGCCACCTGCCGGGATGGCGTCATAATCCGTAGCCGATCTTTCAATCTTTCCAACCCCTCGCGATGGTCTGACAGCTCGGCCAATACGCTAGCGACCATCTGACCCTTGAGGCGGTTGAGCGAATGGCGAATCTCGCCGATGTCCGGCGTCACCAGTTCAGCGGCAACGGACGGCGTCGGCGCGCGAACATCGGCGACCAGATCGGCAATAGTGGTGTCAACCTCGTGGCCAATGCCGGTCACTACCGGCGCGCGCGACGCGAAGATGGCGCGGGCGACCAGCTCGTCGTTAAAGCAGGCCAGGTCTTCAGCCGATCCACCACCACGAACCAGCAGGATCACGTCCGGCCGAGGAGCGAGTTCGTTCAACCTTGCCAAAGCCTGGCTGATCTGGCGCGGCGCCTCCTCGCCTTGCACCAAGCAAGGGCTGACCACAACCTCAGCCAGCGGAAAGCGCCGGCTCAAGACCCGCAGCACGTCTTGCAACGCTGCGCCGGTTGGCGAGGTGGCGACGCCGATCAACTTGGGGAAGGCCGGCAACGGACGCTTGCGCGATGGATCAAAAAGACCGTCCGCTTCGAGCCGCGCTCGCAAAAGCTCGAACTGAAGTTGAAGTTGGCCGGCGCCGGCTGGCTGGACCAGGTCCACCATCAACTGATATTGGCTGCGGGCGCTGTAAACCGTCACCGCCCCGTGCGCCAGCACCGATTCGCCGTCGCTAGGCAGGTGGCTCCAAGGCCGCAGCCGGCCGCGAAACTGGACGCAGCCAAGCTGGTTCTCGGCGTCGCGCAGCGAGAAGTAGAGGTGGCCCGACGGCGCAAGTCGGAAATTAGAGACTTCGCCGGCCACCCACACATCTTGCAGATAAGGGGCGCTCTCGACCAGATCCCGGATGATGAGGCTGACCTCAGCGACCGATAGAAAGTTCGGCTGGGCCTGCTGGTTCACACTCCGCCTTTCACGCTAGCGCCGGTTGGCACCCTAGGGGCTTGTCACCGTTGAACTGATGGGCAAAATTGCAGGGGCTGGGCAAGCCCAGCCCAGATACGCGGGCGCAGCAAGCAGCGCCCCTACGTTTGACCATCTGAATACGCGCTAATTGATTATCTATCGAATGATACGTGACAGACCACTAGCTCACTCGCGCCTGATATCCGCCAGTGCGAGTATCAATACGAATCACGTCACCAACTTTGACAAAGAGTGGGACGTTGACTTTCAGGCCAGTCTCCAGGATGGCCGGCTTGGTGCCGGCGTTGGCGGTGTCGCCCTTAAAACCCGGATCGGTCTCCGCCACCTTGTACTCAATACTGATCGCCAATTCGATGCCGATAGCTTGATCGCTGTGCATCGAGAGTTCGATGACCAAGCCCTCCTTCAGATAAGGCGCTGCGTCACCTAGCTGGTCACTGGACAACTGATACTGCTCGAAGGTCTCATTATCCATAAACGTATAAAGGTTGTCTTCACGGTAGAGGAATTGAGCCTTGCGCCGTTCCAGAAAGACCCGGCGGAACTTCTCACTGGCCGGGAAGGTGCGTTCAAAGCTAAAGCCAGAGCGCACGCTGCGCAGCTTCAACCGAGCCAGCGCGCCTCCGCGTCCCATCTTGATATGCTCAAAATCAACGACGCTGTACAACTCGCCATCTAGCTCGATGGTGAGCCCTTTTCTCACTTCACCTACATCAATCAAATTCGTCTCCATAACTGTTTATTTGCTGATCGGGAATTAAGTAGTAGTCTAACCGAGATTGCGCTGGGCCGTCGTTGCTCCAACCGATAATCGTCGTAGGTCGTGGCTTCGTGCCCCGCCGCCTTCTCGTCTTCTGTCGCGGCGTAGGGGCGTTCAATTGAACGCCCCATGCGCGTCAAGCCAAGCAACATTAGTCGGTT
>JBCLEL010000356.1:0-2432 GCA_038913435.1 Chloroflexota bacterium | reverse complement strand
TGTCCTTGCCGGCTCTCATTATTTATCCGATGCGCTGGTGGCCGGGCCCGCCGCTCCGGCTAGCTTTATTTCTCGCCGTCTCCGTCTCCAACGCCGGATCCACCTTCCAAGCAACGCTAGCGGAACCCAGATTGGCGTGAAAATGACGATCCAGATCAGCGCGCTCGCGATAAACAGCGCCGTGTTGACGAGTTCTCGCACGGCCGAGGTTGCAATGCCCACGACATCCCAATTGCCGATCATAATCGGCTTTGCTCGTTCACTGGTCGAAATCTGCACGTTCACCAGTGAAAGGGTCGTCGTCTGTTCCAGAAAGCGCATTCTGCCTTCGGTGCTTTCGATCTGAATTCGCACGTCAGTCAGCGCCTGCTGCACTTTCAAGGTCTCTTCAACCGTTTGCGCCTTTTTGAGCAAGTCCAGATATTGGCCCTCGACCGCCTTGAGCGATTTGAGTCTAGCTTCGGTGTCAATGTATTCTTCGGTGACGTCATTGGTGAAGATGCTTTCGTGCTCGACTAGAGTGGCCCACTGGCGAAGCTGAGCGAGGGTGGCATCCAATCGTTCGCTCGGCACTCGGAACGACACTGAAGCCTGCTTACTCTCAGCCTGGCCCGACCTGTCAGCCCGGACGATAAAACCCTTCTCCGTCTCCACCAGATGGGTGATCCGGTCCATAGTTTCATCTAGGTGGTCAACGACGATGCTGAGGTCGGCGTTGCGAACGATCTTGCGCTCGATCTGGCTTGGCCTGTCACTGGCACCGACCGACTGGGGTAGGCTTTTAGAGGTGTCAAATTCGGCAACTCGCGGTGGTACGGGTCTCTTTAGTGGGGGTGACGCCTCGCACGCTACAACTACCAGTGAAATTAACCCAAAGGCAGTCAGTATCCAGCAAGTGATTTTTCTGGCGATCAAGTTGGCTCCTGCTAGATCGGCTTCAGACAACCGGCGATAATCTTCTAAATGCAGTCTATCTCATTCATGGAGGGCCGGTGATATTGTCAGTTGTTTAGCGCGTGATAAGAAACCATCTTCCGCAAACCCTGGTTCAAGAAATCCAAGACCGCACGGCCTATCGGCATGTGAACTAGCCGGCCAGGCCGGCCCGCGTCAATGCCGCCAGCAAAGCCGGCGTAGAATTCTCGCCCTCTACTGCTTCGAGAACCGGTTTGATGCGTTCGTCGCCGGCCCGCAGCCAGCGCATCAGCTCGCGGAAGTCCACTTTGGATCGCTCGCCAGCCGGCGTCGCCGTCAGCGCCTCGATCAACTGTCCTCGAAGCTCGTAGCGGCGTCTGACCGCCGGATCGGTTGAGTAAGCGCCGGCCTCGATTAACGGCTTGGCGTAGGGCGATACGCCGTAGTGGTCAGCGTCCAAGCCAGCGTGTCGGCGTATCTCGGATGATGATAACCGGCGGTAGCTCTCCTCAAGCGGCAGCCAGCTCACCCCGCCAGCAAACGGTTTGTTGGCCGGCTCGGAGAGAAGCCGCTCCAACGCAGCCAGATCGCCTTCACCGCGCGGGGCAACTATCAACCGGGCTTGCCGGAATAGCTCGCCTAACGCCTGTTCGCGGTTCTGGTAATAGCGAGGATCCAAGATCTGCACGATCTTGTCGTAGCCCACTAGGAAGAATAGCTCGCCGATGCCGGGGAATGACCGGCGATAGGCGGCAGCCTGTTCCGCGTACAGCCCGCGATTTGTAACCGCGACCGAGACCTTCGCTTGGTCCCGCGCCAAGCAGACTAGCGAGATCAACCTATCGCTCAGGCTAGCGCCTTCCGATTCCACTTTGTCAATGGTATGGACTGCAATGACGACCGAGACCTCATCAACTACGCCCGATTCCAGCGCACGTAGGATGAGGGCCCCGTGGGCGATGGTCAGCGGGTTGAACGAACCGGACAGCGCCGCCAACCGGCCGGCCGGTTGGCGGATCGCAATTGGGTGGCTGATTGTTTCCAGCGATGGGGCAGACGCTTGGTTAACCCTGGCGACTTTCTCACCGATCGCCAGGATCAATTCCAGATCATCAAAATAGCGAAGAATATCGGAACTCAATTTGTTCGGGAAGGTTGGCAGGAACTGACCGGGTCGCTTCCTGCCAACGCTGCCTAGACTGCTACTTGGAGAAACTCTTGCAATGGAGCCGTGATCTCTTTCAGCTCTGGAAAACGACCGGTTTCCAGTTTTGAATAGATCAGCTTACCGTTGAGCTTCACCTCAAAACGCCCGCCGTCGCCGGCGATAAGTTTGACTGACTCAACAGCCTCCGGGAAACGATTCATCACCTCAGCCACCGTCCAGGCGGCTCGCAGATGATAGTTTCAAGGAACGCAGTAGGTGATCTCAAGCTGGAACTTGTTTGTCACGCGCATAACTCCACCAATGGATTCGCCGCCGCACCCTCGTAGTTGGACGGCCGGCCTTCATCCTC
>JBCLEL010000355.1:0-2440 GCA_038913435.1 Chloroflexota bacterium | reverse complement strand
CCCCTGCACCCCTCAGAGTCCGCCTAGCATAGCCTAAGACCTCGTTTGAGTTAACACTAGCCGTCCGCCTGAGCCTCTCCATTTGGGTAGGCCCCTACCCGTAAGTACGGCGGGAGCCCTCTATCAACCACCCTACGTGTCTGCCAAAAGACTACCTTTTTGAACGTGTTACCTTGGTCGAACGACTCCTAAGATGAAGGTAGCCTGAATCAACAACTCAAGGAGGTTTCAGAGATGGCAGTCAAAAATATCCTAACGGTCCAGTACAAGCCGGCGGAGATCCCCGATCCTCCGATTGCGCGGTTACTGTTCGGAGACATCAGGGTGGCCTGGATTTGGTTGATAATTCGCGTGTATATCGGTTGGCAGTGGTTTGAGGCCGGCCTGCTCAAGATACAGGACCCGAAATGGGTGACTACCGGCGAAGCAATACAAGGCTTTTGGCAGCGGGCAATAGTCATCCCGGAAAAGGGCCGGCCCCCTATCACTTATGACTGGTATCGTGATTTCCTGAAGTCTCTTTACGACAGCGGCAGCCACACCTGGTTTGGCCCGTTGATCGCCTGGGGCGAGACGCTAATAGGGATCGGGTTGATCCTGGGCGCGCTCACCGGCCTCGCAGCTATCTTTGGCGCATTTATGAACATCAACTTTATGCTAGCCGGCACCGCCTCAACCAACCCGGTCCTCTTCCTGCTGGCAGGGCTGGTGTTCCTGGCCTGGAAGACCGCTGGCTATTGGGGACTTGACCGCTGGTTGCTGCCGATAGTTGGCACGCCGTGGGGTATGACCAAGATGGAGATGCCAGCTGATCGCGAAGCCCGACCGCCTGAGTTAGTTGCCAAGCCAAGTGAACCAGGTAGCAAATAACCTCTTGCCCGGCCGAACAGGCCGGGCAAATTCAACTTCTGTGCAAAACGAGCAACAAGATACAACAACTGAGGAAGGGATGGTTTAAGTGGTAAAAGTTACTGATCTGCTGGATAGTACAGCTTCAAGGGGCAGAATTTCACGACGCGGCTTCATTGGACTCAGCGCGCTGGGAGCTCTAGGTTTGGCAACGGCCTGCGCGACGCAGCCAGTAGTTGGGACTACGACAAAGAGCGCTGTTGGGACAACTCCATCTGAGGTCCGGCTGGTGGCCACTGAAATGAAGTTCGAGCCGCAGACGCTCCAGATACCAGTTGGCCGCTCAGTTGCTCTCATCCTAGAGAACAAGGGCCTGATCGAGCATGATTTTCACGTGGAGCAGCTAGGCATCAAAATCCTGGCCAAGCCTGGCCAGACGGTGAGGCAGACCATCACGGTTGATAAGGCGGGCGCCTATCCGTTCGACTGCTCGATCCCCGGCCATAAGGAAGCCGGCATGAAGGGTATGCTGCTGGTGGGTGACGCCCAAAGCGCCCTCTCTGCGGCCTCAAAGGATGCCCAGAAGACGGCCGCCGGCGCACAGTCGGCAGCAGTGAAGCCGGCGCCGGCCGTTGACCGGCTGCCGCTACCAAAGATCGCGCCGCCACTATTGAGGCGGGAGCCAACGCTAGTAAAGTTTGAAATAGAGACCCCGGAAGTCACCGCTATGTTGGACAAAGGAGTGGCTTACACCTTCTGGACCTTCGGCGGCACGGTGCCAGGGCCTATGCTTCGCGTGCGCCAGGGCGATACGGTAGAGCTAACCTTGAAGAATCCGTCCAGCAGCAAGCTCACCCACAGCATAGACCTGCACGCGGTCACCGGGCCGGGGGGTGGCGCTAAAGTCACTCAAGTTGGCCCAGGTCAACAGGCGACCTTCCGTTTCAAAGCCCTCAACCCTGGCGTCTACGTCTACCACTGCGCAACCCCAATGGTGGCGCATCACATCGCCAGCGGTATGTACGGGCTAATCGTGGTCGAGCCGCCGCAAGGGCTGCCGCCGGTAGACCGCGAGTTTTACGTGATGCAGGGGGAGATTTACCTACAGGGCAAGCGTGGTGAGCAGGGCTTACACGAAATCTCGCTGGAAAAGTTGCTGGATGAGCGGCCGGAGTATGTGGTGTTCAACGGTTCGGTAGGATCGCTGACCGAAGAGCGGGCGCTGAAAGCCAAAGTCGGCGAGACGGTCCGCATCTTCTTCGGGGTGGGCGGCCCTAACCTCATCTCCAGCTTCCACGTAATAGGTGAGATATTCGACCGGGTCCACCCGGAGGGTGCCAGCGAGCCGGCTACAAATGTTCAGACCACGCTGGTCCCCGCCGGCGGCGCGACCGTGGTCGAATTCAAGGTTGAGGTGCCTGGCGCCTACATCCTGGTGGACCACAGCCTGGGCCGGCTGGAAAAGGGCGCGGCCGGCTTTCTGGTGGTAGAGGGGCCCGAGGCGCCGGATATATTCCAGTCCCTGAGTCAGCCGGCGGGTAGTAGCGCGGCCTCCGGCCATTAAGAAGGTGTGTGAGAAGCGGGCTGCGTC
>JBCLEL010000354.1:0-2449 GCA_038913435.1 Chloroflexota bacterium | reverse complement strand
ATCATGCCATAAGACTAATCAGGACTGATCGGTTAGTATTTACCACTGCGGGAAGTTTAATAATGGAGACCGCTTGTTGGAAATAGTATGGCTTGGCCACTCGTGCTTCCGGTTAAAGGCGCGCGCAGGTACGGTGATAATTGATCCCTACCAAAAGGAAACAGGTTTAACCCTCGGCAAACAGAGCGCCGACATCGTGCTTGTAACTCATGACCATCCAGGTCATAACCACGATGCGGCGGTCTCCGGCGCTCGCAAGGTGGTGAAAGGCCCTGGCGAGTATGAGATACAAGACATTCTGATCACCGGCGTCCGCACCTACCACGATAATCAGAACGGCAAGCTGCGTGGTCGCAACACGGTCTATCTGGTCCGGCTGGACGACATAGTGGTCTGCCATCTGGGCGATCTGGGGCATATCCTTAGCTCCAGCCAAGTAGAAGAATTAGACGACGTTGACGTACTGATGGCGCCGGTCGGCGGTGAAACAACGATTGGCGCGAGCGAGGCGGCTGAGGTTATCAGCCTGATCGAGCCCAAGATAGTGATACCGATGCACTACCAACTCGATGGCGTTCGCCCCGACCTAGACACTGCCGATAAGTTTCTGCGCGAGATGGGGCTTGCCAATGTGGAAGCTCAGGCGAAGCTGACGGTCAGTAAGTCCGGCCTGCCGGAGGAGACGCAAGTCGTTGTGATGGAGCGAAGGCGTTCCTGACCGAAACGGCATACGCCGCTTACAGGAGATCCTTGTTCAATGTAGCAAGAAACTCGGCATTATTCGCCGTCTTTGACATACGGGTCATCAAAAGCTCGACGCCTTCTTCGTGACCGATTGCGGCCATCATCCGGCGTAGTACCCACACCTGCTTCAAAGTAGTGTCCTCAAGGAGCATCTCTTCACGCCTAGTGCTGGAGCGCGGAATGTCTATGGCCGGGAAGATGCGTCTTTCCGACATCTTGCGGTCGAGCACCAGCTCCATATTGCCAGTGCCTTTGAACTCCTCGTAGATGACCTCATCCATCCGGCTGCCGGTATCAATCAGACAGGTCGCGATGACCGTCAGGCTGCCACCCTCTTCGATCTTGCGGGCCGCTCCGAAAAAACGTTTGGGTGGATAAAGCGCCGCCGGATCTATACCACCTGACAACGTTCGTCCGCTAGGTGGCACGATAAGGTTGTAGGCGCGTGAGAGACGGGTGATGCTATCGAGTAAGATCACCACATCAATACCACTTTCGACCAGCCGTTTGGCCCTTTCGAGCGCCATCTCCGCCACAATCTTATGGTCTTCCACCGGCTCGTCAAAGGTAGATGACACTACTTCTCCACGGACCGATCGCTTTACATCAGTTACCTCTTCGGGGCGCTCGCCGATGAGCGCCATCATCAGGTGAACATCGTCGTAGTTGGTGGTTATGCCGTTGGCGATGTTTTTTAGAACAGTAGTTTTGCCGGCTTTCGGCGGTGACACTATCAACCCACGTTGCCCACGTCCGATGGGGGCGATCAAATCTATCAGACGCTGGGTCAAGTTATCTGAGGTCGTTTCCAGCTTGAACCGTCTTGCTGGAAAGATGGGCGTCAATGTGTCAAAGTGCGGCCGGCGCTTGGCAACCTCCGGATCCAGGTCGTTGACCGACTCCACCCGCAAAAGGCCATAGTATTTCTCGTTATCCTTTGGAGCTCGCATCTGGCCGGTCACGTAGTCGCCAGTGCGCAGGCCAAATCGGCGCACCTGGGATTGGGACACGTATATATCAGAAGCGCTAGGTAGAAAACTGCCTTTACGCAGGAATCCGTAGCCGTCTTCTACGATCTCCAGCACACCACCACCGTAGAGGTTCCCTTGCTGTTCTGCCTGCGCCTGCAACACGCGAAAAATTAGTTCCTGTTTCTTCAACGCGTCAGAGATAGGAACGCCCAGTTCTTTCGCGATTTCGACGAGCTCCTCACGGCTTTTAGACCCTAGCTCTGTTATGTTCATCATATCCACACTGCAACGAATCTCGCTAACGGGTATCGCATGGGCTAAACCTCCATCAGACTCTCATTCAAGGTAGCATCGCTGAGCGGTGGGTCAAAGTTCGCCCACCCATTTGGACACTAGGTAATAATATTCATCTCTGGAAAGGAAGAGCGGTTTGGCAACTATGATCGTATGGACTCATGCTGGAGGCATTTGTCCATTTATGAATGAAGCCTAAGTATTTGTTAAGCTGATGCTGGTAGTTGAGTCAGTGCAAAACTCTGTGGCACCGCTTTATGGTGGTATCGCCACACACCTGAACCAATACCAACTCTATGCTGAAACAGCCTCAACGATGGCCTAATCTCGGAGAGATCGTAGTCAATTATTCTCCGGGAAGTAGAGTGTCATGAAATGGCTCACAAGCCGTGAGGAAGGACAAGGAAAAGCAGCCATAAAGCGCCGTACAGTTCCATAAT
>JBCLEL010000353.1:0-2452 GCA_038913435.1 Chloroflexota bacterium | reverse complement strand
GATAAAGTTAACGTAAGGGGTGTGTTTTCCGGGGAGGATGCTGGATGGCATACTAAGCCGGTCGGAAGCTATTGCCCTCGCCGATCAAGCCCGGCTGGACCAAATGGACTTGTTTCTTGAAATCATCGGTGACAACGCCAATCCGCCAGGCCGGCGTGCCGTGACGCTGGCTGATGGCGATGGCCTCTTCTGCTTGGCCTGCTGGTACGGTGACGCAGTAGCCAATTCCCATATTGAAGACCTGATACATCTCCTCGACGGAGACCTGACCGGCCTCCTGGACCAGTTGAAAGATCGCCGGCGTCTCCGGCAAATTATCTATCAGGAAACCGAGATCAGACTCCACTCGCAGCAGATTCAAGAGGCCGTCGCTGGTGACATGGGCCATCGCCTTGACATCCAATTTGCCCAGCATTTCCATTACTTCTGGCACGTAGATCCGGGTAGGTTCGAGTAGCTCTTCGCCGATTGTCCGGCCAAGCCTGGGGAGATGGTCGTTCACCCGGTAGCCAACCGTGCTGAACAATACTCGGCGGGCCAGCGTCAAACCATTGCTATGGACGCCGCTGCTAGCCAGTCCGATCACTGCATCCCCTGGCGCTAGCCGGCGGCCCACGATGATCTTGTCCAAGTCAACCAGCCCGACACAAGTGCCGACTAGGTCAAAGCTCCAACCGTCGCGGACGCCAGTGACAATCTCCCTGATCTGGGCGACCTCGCCACCGGGGATGCTGATGCGCGCCTGACGAGCGCCCTCATAGAGGCCGGCCGCAATCTGCCGCAGTAATTCAGGATGGGCGTGTTGCACCGCAACCGAGTCAACCAGCGCCAGCGGCTCCGCCCCGACGCACAGCACATCGTTTACGTTCATCGCTATGCAGTCAATACCTATGGTGTCGTAACGATGCATCATTTCGGCGACCAGGATCTTGGTGCCGACACCATCAGTCGAGATTGCCAGGCCACGACCGGCGCCGAGGTCTATCACGTTGGCGAAGTGGCCGATTGGCAGCACCGGCCGGCCAATGCCGGGGCGAAAGGCGAAAGTGCGGGTGACCCAATCGGTCAGGCTTGCCATGCCGGTCTCTTCGGCCGTAGTGTCAACGCCGGCCTGGGCGTAGAGGTCAACCGGCTGGTCAGGGGAACTGGTCATTTTGGATTCCGGATTTTGGATTTGAGATTTCAGTTTAGAAGACGATCAGTCCCCGGGCCAACTCGCCGGCCGCCAGGTCGCGGAACGCCTCGTTCGCCTCGTAGATGCTGTAGCGTCTAGTAATCAGCTCGTCCAGCTTGAGCTTGCCGGCCTTGTAGAGGTTCAGAAAGCGCGGAAAGTCTATAAGCGGGCGGGCCGAACCGTAGAACGAGCCGGTCAATCTGCGCTCGCGGGCGATCATATCCAGGTTGTCCACCGACATCCGGCTGCCGGTTGGGCCGAGGCCGATCACAACGCAGAGGCCGGCCTTCGCCAATGCGTTCCAGGCTTGTTCGGCGGCCGGCATGTGGCCAACGGCGACAAAGGTGAAATCGGCGCCGCCATTGGTGATGCGAGTTACCGCTTCAACCGGGTCTTCCTTTGAGGCGTCAACCAGGTGGGTCGCGCCAAACTTTTCGGCTAGCGCCAGCTTCCTTTTGTCTATATCAACGGCGATGATCGGCCAGGCGCCGGCGACGCCGCCGCCCTGGATCACATTCAGTCCTACGCCGCCAGCGCCCCAGACCGCAATCGCCGCGCCGGCCGGCACTTGGGCGGTGTTCAATACTGCGCCGACGCCGGTTGTGACGGAACAGCCGATCAGCGCCGCCGTTTCCAGTGACACATCGTCGCGTACTTTGATCGCCGAGGACTCAGCAACAACCGAATAAGGCGCATAGCTTGCGACAAAACCGAAGTGATAGACCGGCTTGCCCTGCCAGCGCATGCGAGTGGCGCCATCGCTGAACCTGCCGGCCGGCGGCCGGCGTTCGCAGAGGGCCGGCCGGCCAGCGGCGCAGTAGCGGCAGACGCCACACTGCGGGGCCCAGGACAGCACTACGTGGTCCCCCGGTTTCACTGACTTCACTCCGGCCCCAATCTTTTCGACCACGCCGGCCCCTTCATCACCCAAGACCAGGGGTATCGTTTCCTCATACCGCTTCCACGAACCGTCGGCGGCGTGCAAGCAGCTATGGCAAACGCCACTAGCCGCCATCCTGACCATGACCTCTCCCTCGTGGGGGTCCTCGACTTCGATCTCTTCAACGCCTATCGGCTCGCGTGGCCTATACAGTAACGGCGCCTTCATCGTTTGTGCCATTTTGACTCGCCCCCATCTGGAGATTGGTACTCCCAAGCAAGGATGGTATGGCGGCCGGCGGCCGGTGTCAATCAGCCCGTCGGAGGGTGGTGCGGGCGATAAATCGTTCGGGTGCCAGGGACGCCCAAATATGCTATTGATGATCGCGTCATCCGAGT
>JBCLEL010000352.1:0-2469 GCA_038913435.1 Chloroflexota bacterium | reverse complement strand
GGGTCGCCTGATCATGCACTAGTTACTTCAAGTGGCCCGATAGAAATAAGCTAACATCTGGACCTATGAATGTTCCCAACCACGCACCGCCGGCAATCGCCGGCACAAAGGCGATCTCGTCGCCATCTTTTAGTGGCGTCGCTACTCCTTTTAGCGATCTCATCTCCTCGCCGTTGATGTAGACGTTGATATAGTGTCTTATCTCGGGGCCGTCGTACAGTCGTTCAGCAAACCCGGGATAGGCTCTCTCTAGGGCCTCGATGACTTCGGTGACGTCTTTCCCCGCGACTGCGACGTGGGCCGATCCTTTGCTCAGATCTCGGTAGGTGGTGGGAACATAAACGTTGACTGGCATGCTAACTACTTCCCCGTGTCCACGTTGTCAACGCTCTTGCAACATGCTGAGATAGCGCTCGCCGGTGTCCGGCAGCACCGTCACTATCGTCTTATCCAGGCCGATCTCCGTCGCCACTTGCAGCGACGCAAACACGTTTGCGCCGGCCGAGATGCCGACCAGCAGTCCCTCCTCTTTGGCCAGCCGACGGGCCATGGTGATGGCCTCATCGTCGGAGACGACTACTACTTGGTCAATGATGCTGCGGTTCAGCACCCCCGGCACAAAGCCGGCGCCTATGCCCTGGATTGCGTGCGGCGATGGCCGGCCGCCACTCAATACAGCCGCCCGCTGGGGTTCAACCGCCACTAGGTGAATCTTGGCAAGCCGTGACTTCAATACTTCGCCTACGCCGGTTAGCGTTCCGCCAGTGCCGACGCCGACGACAAAGGCATCCAGCCGGCCGCCCGTCGCCTCGATGATCTCCTCAGCCGTCGTGGTGCGGTGTATCTCCGGGTTGGCTGGATTGATAAACTGTTGGGGCATAAAATAACCGTGTTTGCGGACCTGCTCCTCAGCGGCAAACACCGCGCCGCTCATACCTTCGATAGCCGGTGTCAACATGATCTCAGCGCCATACAGTGACAACAGCGTCCTGCGTTCAATGCTCATGTCGTCTGGTATTGTCAGCTTTAATTTGTATCCCTTGACCGCGGCGACCATCGCCAGTCCGATGCCGGTGTTGCCGCTGGTCGGTTCGACGATTGTATCCCCTGGCTTGAGCCGGCCGGACCGCTCGGCGGCTTCGATCATCGAAATGGCAATGCGGTCCTTCACGCTGCCGGCTGGGTTGGCCGCTTCTAGCTTGGCCAGGATATTGGCGCCATTGTTGACCCGGTTCAAGCGGATCAATGGCGTATTGCCCACCAATTCGAGTATATTGGCTACGATCTTTCCCATAGCTTCCGTCCATCCTGGCCGATCAGAAACTTGATGCCGCTAGTAAGGAATATAGCATATTGTATTAGTATAGTCAACTTTGCAGACCATCTCTGGGGCTTGAAAGGGGCGAACTGTGAGCGAGGCTTTTCCACTGGCAACAGGTAGTCATGCCTATTTCGACAAGGCTATTGGAAACGCGCCAATGAAACTGCGCTTTGACCCAAGTAGGTCTGATTGGCCGGAATGGCAACAAGAACTGCGCCAAGTGCTACACCGACTTTTGCGCCTGCCGGATTACGACCCGAATCCACCTAGAGCGCATGTCCTGTCTCGCAAGATCGAGTACCTCTACTACCTGGAAGAGGTGGCTTACGAGGCGGAGCCGGATGTCTGGGTGCAAGCGCATCTTTACATTCCAAAGTTCTTCACCCAACCGTGTCGAGCTTTCTTGAGCTGCCACGGGCACGGGCCGGGGGTTGACGGGCCTAAGTACCACTACGCCAGGGCGATGGCCGAGCGCGGCTACGTGGTCCTGGCGCCGGAGTGGCGTGACTTCGGCCGGCGGGCGTTGGACGAGCCTGGCACCAACAATTGCGCCACCGTCGTCGCGCTGGCGAATATGCTGGGTAAGACGGCAGCAGGTCTGCGTCTGTGGGAGACGATGCGCGGCCTGGAGTATCTGGTCAGCCGGCCGGAAGTTGACCCAAGCCGGATCGTCGCCGGCGGCCTGTCGCTTGGTGGCGAACTGTCACTGTTGCTGGCGGCGCTGGATACCAGGGTTCGCGCGGCGGTGGTGAGCGGATTCTTTACCGATTACCGCAGCCTGCTGCTGGAGTATCCGGCCGGCCGGCCCAACTGCATCTGCTATGCGATACCAAACATTCTGGAGTATTGCGACATGCCAGACCTGGTCGGCTTAGTCGCCCCGCGGTCGCTGATGATCCAGGTGGCGTCACGCGACCCCTGGATGGACCTCGGCCGGATACAAACGGCTTTCGCCAAGGCTAGGGCGATCTATGAGGCGCTAGGAGCAAGCGACCGGATCGCCCTAGACGTGATTGACAACCTGCACGAGTTCGACGGTACAAGACCCTATCCGTGGTTCGATGAGGTTCTAAAAGCGGAGGCGCCGGCCTTATCCCAACAGGCTTAGATATTATCTCAAGATTCACCGCAGCCCTCCATCGCCCGTC
>JBCLEL010000351.1:0-2495 GCA_038913435.1 Chloroflexota bacterium | reverse complement strand
ACACGCTCTAAAGGCGCGCTTGCCGCTCGGTCGGCGTCACTGGCCGAGAGGTTACACCACCGCTAGCTCTTTGGCTTGCTCGATCTGATCGGCTTCGGGCGAGATGCGCCGCTCGATGGCGCCGCCGGCTAGCACGATTTCCCCGTCATAGCAGACTACCGCCTGGCCGGGTGTTATCGCTCTCTGCGGCTCGTCAAACTCGAACTCGAATGAGCTATCGTCAATAGGTATTAGGACTCCGGCGGCGCTGTCCATCCGATAGCGGACCCGCGCCTGGCAATGCACTGGCCCTACGTTCGGCGCTAATCCCACGTAATTGGCATCAGTCGCTCGCAGCCGGCGGTGGTACAAGGCGCTACTAGGGCCAACGACTACCAGGTTGCGCTCGGCGTCGAGGTCAACCACGTACCACGGCTCGCTTGACTGGACGCCAATGCCGCGCCGTTGCCCGATGGTGAAGAAAGCTATCCCTTGATGTTCGCCGACGATCTGGCCGGCCAGGTCAACGAAATAGCCTGGCTTCGCCAGGTCCGGCGCCACCTGGACTAGAAACTGCTTGTAGTCGCGGCTTGGGATGAAACAGATGTCCTGACTCTCAACTTTGTTCGCCACCGGCAAGCCTAACGCGCGGGCCTTTTCTCTAGTCTGGTCTTTGGTCATCTCACCGAGTGGGAACATAGTCCGGCTTAACTCGTTCTGGGTAAGGGGATAGAGAACATAAGACTGGTCCTTGCGCTGATCAACCGCCCGGCGAATATAGTAGCGGCCACTATTCTCATCGTAGCCGGCCCGGGCGTAGTGGCCTGTTGCTACCAGGTCACAATCCATCGCCGCACTGCGTAGTAATACCGAACCAAACTTAACGTGGTCGTTGCAGCGGATACAGGGGTTTGGAGTTCGCCCACGGCGGTACTCCGAGACAAAGTGCTTGATGACCCGCTCGTTAAAGAGGTCGCGCATGTTGAGGACATAGTATGGTATTCCAAGCCGGTCGGCCACTCGACGGGCGTCTTCCACCGCCGATAGCGTGCAGCAGGCGTCCTCTCGCGCCGAGTTTTCTTCATCGTCGAGCTTTGGCGCCAGGTTCAAGGTGACGCCGATAACGTCGTAGTCCTGCTCCTTCAACAGGGCAGCCGCCACCGCGCTGTCTACCCCGCCACTCATCCCAACTACTACTCGCTTTGTCATCAACCCTGTCTCAATCAATAGACTTCTAATCACAGTTATGCACGCCAACATCGAGAGTCTAGCCGATTAGTCACGATATTTCGAGGATTTCAGCGTTGCGGATGTTCGAACTTTTGAGGGGTTTCCTCATGCTAGTTCGGGATGAAGGGATTGTGGAACCACACAACTTGACGAGTGTGACAAATTGCTGCGAACTTACTCCGTAAGTTTGACCTGCACCGGATACAACCACTACCATAAAGCTCGTGGAAGGCCGGCTGCGGGGGAATCTGAGCGCCAGCCGGCCTTAACTATGCGAAATGTTATGAGCTATCACTGAGGAGGGAGCCATGGCAACCAAAGTCTTGATGATCGGCCGCTGGATGCAGGACTGGGCCGGCTGGCTTGCCCAGCAGATGGAACGACCCATTGATGTAAAGGTGACCTCTACCTTTCTCGAAGAGGACGCCTGCCCACTACTGCCGGATGCCGAGATTGTGATAACGAGTCACTGGACGATGGCGATGGGCCAAGCGGCCAAGCGCCTCCGTTTTATCCACTTGCCGGGCGCCGGTTGGGACAAGCTCGATCCTAAAGCGATTCCCAATGGTGTGTTGGTAGCTAACTGTTATGAGCACGAGCGGGGAATCGCCGAGTGGGTCATCATGATGTGCCTAGCTCATTCACGCAAGCTGCTGGAAGCTGATCGGACCATCCGCCAGGCAAACTGGCGGCTATTCCCAGCATTAGGGCATCCGGCTTACCCTGAGCTTGGCGGCCGAACGATTGGCATAATCGGCCTGGGACGCATCGGGCGCGAGGTTGCAAAGCTGTCGGCGGCCTTCGACCTGCGCCGCATCGGCGTGGATGTCATACCGGTGTCAAAGGAAGTCCAGCAGTCTCTCGGCCTGGATTGGGTCGGAACGCCCAATGATCTCGCAAAACTGTTGGGTGAATCTGATTTCGTAGTGATCTCAGTGCCCTACATCGAGCAGACCAAGAACCTGCTGGGCGAGCGGGAGTTGCGGCAGTTGAAGCCCACTGCTTATCTGATCAATCCGGCCCGCGCCGAGATTATAAATGAGCGGGCGTTGTATGAAGCCTTACGAGACCGAGTTTTCGCCGGCGCCGCTTTGGACCCGTGGTGGCATTACCCAAAAACTGACGAGTGCGTCGCGCCGTCGCGGTTCCCGTTCGCCGAGCTGGACAACGTGATTATGACTCCGCACACCTCCGGCAGCACGGCCCAGACGTTTGAGCGGCGGATGAAGGTAGTCGCCGCCAACATCAACCGCTTCTTCCGGGGCGAGCCGGTGGTGAACGTTGTC
>JBCLEL010000350.1:0-2496 GCA_038913435.1 Chloroflexota bacterium | reverse complement strand
AGCGTCACCGGCTTACCAATGTTGACAAATATATGCTCAAGTAATATGATTGGGCTAATATGCGATTCGACTAGCTCGATCTAGTCTCGCTGCTACCGGTCGCAATCAATAGGTGGAGATGGTATGGGCGCATCAGTGAGGGACTACTACGAGATTCTTGGCGTCAAACGCAACGCCACCGAGAAAGAAATACGAGCCGCCTACCGCAAGCTGGCCCGTCAGTATCACCCCGACCTGAATCCGGGCAACAAGACCGCCGAAGCTCGCTTTAAGGAGATTCAGCGCGCTTACGATACTCTCTCCGATCCTGATAAGCATAAGAAATACGATCAGTTTGGCCCAATTTGGGAACAGATCGAGACTGGCGCCACGACGCAACCCGGTTTCGATCAGGGTTTCCAGACATTTGAGTCCGGCCCTGGCGGGCGTGGAGGATTTGGGAACGTCTTCGATGACCTGTTATTCGGCTCATTTGGCGGTCGTACGCGCTCGCGTCGAGGGCAGGACATCGAACACCAGGCTGAGATTACGCTAGCAGAGGCGTTTCACGGCGCCGCCCGCCTTATTGAGTCAGATAGCTTTGGCGCGGGTCGCCGGCGCATCGAGGTGGGAGTCCCCCCTGGCGTCAGGACTGGTTCGCGGGTGCGAGTGGCCGGCGAAGGCCAGCCAGGATTCGGTGGCGGGTCGCGCGGCGACTTATACCTGCTGGTAAACGTCCGACCTCACGAGCACTTCGAACGTAGAGACGATGATCTCTACTTCGACGTGAACGTGCCTCTCTACGATGCGATCCTGGGAGGCGCTGTCCAGATCACCACAATTGATAGTAAGAAGCTCGAGCTGAAGATACCGCCCGGCACGAATAATGGCCAGCTCATCCGCCTGGCCGGGTTGGGGATGCCACGGTTGAACGCCAGCAGTCGTGGCGACGCCTACGCTCGGGTGAAAGTGGCGCTGCCAAACACGCTCACCGAACAAGAACAAGAGCTTTTCGAGGCCCTACGCCGCCTTCGCTCCTAGTGCTTTGTCACAGTTATTTTGAGAATTTATCACTCTGAGGCCGCAGGCCGAAGAGTCTCGTCGGAGCTTGGAGATTCTTCGCCTTCGCTGCGCTCCGGCTCGAATGACACCCTCAGATTTCCTGTGACATACCACTAGCGTCGGACGTTGAATATGACCTTCGAGCCATCGCGTTCTAGGTTGAAAGGCATCTCACGGAGACCACGCAAGGCTTGACGTACCTGCGACCGGCGTGATGGTGGACAGAAAAGCAGCAGAAACCCTCCGCCGCCAGCGCCGGTGATCTTGCCGCCGGTGGCGCCAGCATGGTAGGCCGCCTCGTACATCTGGTCAATCTCGTCGTTGGTTATCCCGCTGGACAACTGACGCTTTATTAGCCAGCTCTGGTGCAGCAAGTTGCCGATCATCTCCACCTCGCCTTTGATCAAGCAATCGTACGCTTCATCAACCATTTGCCGCAAACTACGCAGGTAGTCCAGATTGCGCTCGGTGTTTGCCTTCTGCTCGCCCAGAATCGAGCTGGCATCGCGGGTACGGTTGGTATAGATCAGCAGTAGGTGTTCATTCAGCTCGTGTTTCAGCGGGCTGGCAATATCTACCGGCTCATTTCGGACCGACTCATCCGGCAGAAAGGTGAACCGCCGCAGTCCACCGTAGGCGGCGATATACTGGTCTTGTTTGCCAATCGGCCGGCCGAGCCGGTTGACCTCAGTCTCGCACGCCTCCCGGGCAAGCTGCTCGCTCGTCTTGATCTCACCGGCGTGGGTGCTGAGGGCGTGCAAAAGGCAGACTAGAATGCTGCTCGATGAGCCGAGACCAGTGCCCTCGGAAGGGATGTCAGCCAGCGTGGTTATCTCTACACCGCCGGTGATTCCATTTAGTCGCATAGCTTCCCGCACGAGATCGTGCTTTAGTTCGTCCACCGTGTCCACAATCTCTTTACGCGAATAGTTGACATAAATGCTGGCATCGAAGCGTTCCTTGATGATTACGAAGACATACTTGTCAATGGCGGTGGAAAGCACCATACCAGCCTCCCGACGATAGAAGTCCGGAAAGTCGGTGCCGCCACCAAAGAGGCTGATCCTTAAAGGAGTTTGAACAATTATCATCTGATCTAGTCTATCCCTGTTCAATGATCTTGCTCGTCTCAGGCGTTTAGTCCCATGTCAACCGATAGGATCATCAAGTTCCAAGATGGGGCATGCGCTCAGGTCGAGTGCCGAAATAATATAGGCGCCGACTGATTTAGGGAAGCCGGCGGTACGCTTTTTGCGATACTCGCAGCTCACCAGTTGGCGTCGCTCATCCCTGCGGGAACTGTCAGTCATAATTTTCGGCTCTACGCCCTTTTGATTGATGGCAGAGCTCACAAGGGCCTTCAGGCCAATTTCTAAGCGCCCGGCTTTTAAGCCGGCGATCACATCGCCGAACTAAAGATCGGGCGCTTGAATGGATCTTAAGAGCTAACAAACC
>JBCLEL010000349.1:0-2496 GCA_038913435.1 Chloroflexota bacterium | reverse complement strand
AGAGACTGGCGCAGCCAGCTTACTCCAGTGGCAGGGTGAAGCTGAAGGTTGCTCCCTGACCAGGCCCAGATGATTCGGCCCAGATGCGACCGCCGTGCGCTTCAACTATCCCCCGACAGATCGCCAGTCCAATGCCAAGTCCGGTGGCCGGACCTCGCGCGGCCCGTCTGCCACGGTAGAAGCGTTCGAAGATAGGCGTAAGCTCATCTGCCGCTAGGGGCCAATGCCTTGATCTTCCACCTCTACCAGCGCGTCAGCGTCCAATCTGCTGAGGTGGACCAGGATAGACGAGCCGGCCGGCGAATACTTGGCGGCGTTGTCCAGCAGGTTGTCCATCACCTGACCGACTCGGATTGGATCAATAGTCAGGTAAAGATCAGGCGTGTCTCCAAGGCGCTGAAACTGGTGAGTCGGATGGCGGCCAATAGCGTCCTCGATTGAAAGCTGGACCAGTTCCCTTAGATTAACCCGGCGTTTGTAAAGCCGGAGCCGGCCGTTCTCCAGACCGGCAAGGTCTAGTATGTCTGCCAGCAGTTGTTGGAACCGTTCTACCGAGTGGTCGAGGATCAATAGATAGTCGTGCTGCTCATCCGGCGATAAGTCGCGCCAATACCTGAGCAGAGCGGTGGTGTAGCCCTGGACCGATTGGAGCGAATTGCGAAGCTCATGTGACACTACCGATAGCAGATCGTATGCCTGGCTATCGCTCGCTCGATAAAGCAGGCCGGCTTCGCGGATGGCCAGGGTCCGTGGGTCAGTGACTTGGTGGCCATTGGGGCCGGCCGGAGTGTTGCTGGGCTTGGTAGGCATGCTAGCACTCTCCTGTTGCGGATAGACCTTAGCCTGGTCTATATCGCCAGCATGCCAGACCATGGTGACAGCTAGATTGTCACAGATTCGCGCATCGCACGGAGATTTAAGGAGACCTCCTTCAGTATTTTTGGGAAGGCGATGATGGCATCCACCTCGGAATCAGTCAAGCCAGGTCTGCGTTATGCGCGTGGCTTCGCCGGCGGCTGATGCTACTACGGTATCATTCATGATATTGTATTAACAGATCGCCAAGATTCAGGTGATAGAATGATCCAAAAAGTAATTCGCCACGGCAATAGCATGGCGGTAGTGATTCCAAAGGACATTGCTCGGCAATTGGGCTTAGAGACAGGATCACTGGTCAACCTAGAGAGAGATAACGAGCGTATATTAATTAGGCCAATGATCGCTGTACCTGCCATCACACCGGACCGACGTCGGCAGTTGGACGAGATTACCGAAAGATTCCGGCCGGCTTTGACGAAGCTAGCCGAGTAGTCGTTGGTACGCTTCCTCAGTTACGAAGAGATCGTCGCGATCTACTATGATGTCATGACACGCATCTGGAAGGAGCGTTTCTATGGCGTGCGCGACGAAGCTCTGCTGCGGTCGGCGCTGGCCCGGCCTGAGCAAGCAGCCACCTATGAGGATGCCAGCCTAATCAGACAAGCAGCTTATCTATTCCACGGACTGTTGAAGAACCACCCCTTTTACCAGGGCAACAAACGGACGGCATTCTACTGCCTGGTAGTCTTCCTAGACGATAACGGCTTTGCCCTGCAAGCAAGCAATGATGACGTGATTGAGCTTGCTTTCAAGACCGAGGACGCCGGCTGGACGGTTGACGATATTACCCAGTGGCTCGAACTTCACGCGGCGCCATTATCGAACAAAAGCGCCTGACGAGCATCCCTGCTGTTCCCGCCGGCTACTCGCGTTGGGCCGGCGACGGCGTTTGCTCGACAACCTGCCGGGCTTTCTCTTTCTGAGCAAATCTGCGGGCGACATAGTTGAGCACTAGAAATCCGCCGATCAACAAGAGGGTAAACGCCGACACCGCCACTTCAAAGTAATTAGCGATCAAGTATTGAATCGTATCACCAAACAGAAAGATCGCTCCGCCGACCAGGAAAAATCGTGCTCCTCGACCGACAATGGAAGCAAGAACGAATCGCTTGAAGTCCAGGACGAATACGCCGGCCGCGATGGTAAACACCTTGTAAGGTATGGGCGTGAAAGCGGCGATAAAGATTGCCCAAACATCGTACCGCTGATACATGAGTTGAACGAACATCACTTTATCTTCGCCAAACAGCTTGAGCGCGACTGGCCGGCCGCCTTTGATCCCGATCCAGTAGCCGAACATCCCGCCGATTACCGATCCAACCGTACATACCAAAGCGAATAGAAGTGCCAGAGATGGATTAGCGATACCCAACGGAATGAGCAGGGTATCCGGCGGCACCGGGAAGAAGCTAGACTCGGCGAACGCGATGACAAACAGAGCGGCCGGCCCATAGGGTGAATTGGCCCAGGCTACAACCCATTCAACCAGTTGCTTTACGATTTCCAATCTTGTCTCCGGTCATTACCGCCGGCGGAGGCCGGGCTGGCGGACGATTGGACATAGCATACCATTGTTTGGCTTAGTCCGATGAGGACTGAGATAAGACGAGCTCTACC
>JBCLEL010000348.1:0-2509 GCA_038913435.1 Chloroflexota bacterium | reverse complement strand
AAAGCGGTATTCCCGAAAATGTCATCTGATTATGCACTAGGCTATCAAGCGTCCAGTCACTATTCCAGGAGGAAACGATGCTACGGGTGGGACTGATTGGTTGCGGTGTCATTGGTCGTGTTCACGCGCAGGGTTGGGCCAAGCTGAACGACAGGGCTAAAGTGATTGCCGTGGTTGACTCAGTCGAGCAAAATGCGCGCCAGGCGGCGGCTATCGTCGGCGCCGGCCGAATCTACGCGGACTACCGTGAGGTCCTGCAATCAGGTGAGGTTGACGCGGTGGACATCTGCCTGCCCCATCACCTGCACGCCCAGTCTGTCAAAGCCGCCGCCGGGTCGGGCCAGCATATCCTCTGCCAGAAGCCGCTGTGCGCCTCCGAGCAAGAGGCCGACGCGATGGCGCAAGCGGTTCGACAGGCCGGCGTGACAATGATGTGCGCCCACCACCAGTTGTTCGATCCCCCGGTGCAGCGGGCCCGGGAGATGATTGACGCCGGCGAGCTAGGCAAAGTGTACCTGGTGCGAACCATGGCTTGCTCTCGCGTGACCGAGACTTCTGCCAGCTCATGGGCTTGGCGGATTGAACGGGCAAGGCTCGGTGAGGGCGAACTTATGGACAACGGCTTCCATTCGACCTACCTGCTTCTCTACATGGCCGGATCCCCACCGACCGAGGTGCAAGCGATGACGGCCAACTTCCGCCTTTCGGTCCTATCGCCATCCGAGGACTCGGCCCAGGTGATGGTCAGGTTCGCCAATGGCTCGATGGGCCAGCTGCTCACCAGTTGGGCCTTCGAGCTTCCCGACGGCGGGTTCCAGTTCCAGGTGATTGGAGAAAAGGGCCAGCTTACCGGTCGCGGCAACGTTCTCCAGCACAAGCCAAATGGCGGCTGGAATCCTGCCCGACTGGAGTTGCCTCCAGTCAACAACTTCGACGCGATGATCGAGCATTTCGTCGAGTGCATCGAAACTGGGAATAAGCCTCGACAGACAGTCGAAGATGGCGCGCTGGCGGTCCGTTTTGTCCTGGCCGCCTATCGTTCGGTCAAAACGGGGCGAAAAGTCCGCCTTGGGTGATGGCTTCTACTGCTTGGATAACGGCGATACAGTCGTGTTGAAGTCACTGACTGATAGCTGTATGATGGTCAGGTGGTGGTAGCCGAATTTGCCTGAAGCGCCTGCGCGCTGTTGGAGACACGATGGTTACCGCTATCTCCTTCGATCCGTCGAGTCAAACGCTTCCCCTACTCCTTTTTGCCGTCGGTGTGCCCAGTTGCGCTTCAGGTGGAATACCTTGTCCACCGTTCGCCACGCTATTTATTGGCGCTGATCGTTGCTTATCGGAGGGATGAATAATGAATGCACGCGAACGATTTATGGCGGTAATGGCCTTCGAGCCTTATGACCGAACCACGATCTGGGAGATGGGTTACTGGGCCGGCGCCGTGCGCCGCTGGTTCCGTGAGGGACTGCCGGAGCGGATCGGTGTCTCCCCCGATCTCGGCGACGGCACCGGCGCCGGCGGTGGATACCACGGTATCACCGAACGGCAACCAGATAGGCCAGCCGTAAACGATGTCACCGAATATTTCGGTTTTGACCCTCCTATTGAACGGGTTCCGCTCAACAACTTCTTTGACCCGCCCTTCCCCGAGGAAGTGGTCAGGGAACTTGAGGATTATGTCCTATGGCGCGAGCCAACCGGCGTCATCCGGCTGGATCGCAAGGACCGTCTATCGTTGCCGGAGTATGTTGGCTGGCCGGTGGATAGCCGTGACGATTGGGAGCGACTCAAGGCTGAGCGGCTACACCCCACCCTAGCAGGCCGGCTGCCGAATGATTGGCCGGCTCTAGTAGCCGCCTATAAGAAACGTGATTTCATTCTGGCGCTTGGGCCTGGTCTGCACGGGTTTTACGGCACGCCTCGCCATCTATTGGGACAGCAGCGTGTCCTGACGATGTTCTACGATGACCCAGAGCTTGTCCACGACATCATTGACTACCTAGCCGATTTTTGGGTCAATATCTACGATCAGGCGCTGTCCCAGGTCAACGTTGACATAGCCTATGTCTGGGAAGATATGTGCTACAAGAACGGCCCGTTAATCTCGCCGGCGATGTTCCGGGAGTTTATGCTACCGGCCTACAAGAAGCTCACCGCCTGCTTCCGCGATCACGGCATCAAAGTCATCGTCGTTGACACCGACGGCAACAGTTGGAAGTTGCTGCCACTGTTCGTCGAGGGCGGTGTCACCGGTATGATGCCATTTGAATGCGCAGCCGGAATGGACGTGCGCGAGGTGCGGGAGGCGTTTCCCCGCTTACAGATCTTTGGTGGAATTGACAAGCTGAAGCTGATCGAGGGTAAAGCGGCCATTGACGCCGAGCTGGACAGCAAGGTCCCGACGATGCTGAAGTTGGGTGGGTATGTCCCCCACATAGATCATGCAGTGCCGATGGAGGTGTCCTGGGAAAACTTCAAGCACTACCGTGAGCGGTTGACCGCGATG
>JBCLEL010000347.1:0-2513 GCA_038913435.1 Chloroflexota bacterium | reverse complement strand
GAAGTTGCGGTCAAAAGTGAAGGCTCGACCGATTCTCAGTCGGTTCATCACGGAAAAACTGGTGGCGTCGGTAAGTGAGAAATCCTTGTCATCGTACTGAATGATAATGGCGCGTGCCCGACGTTCGGCGGCGGCGCTTACCCTAACGATTGTAGTAGAGCCACGATCAATCTCAGCAAGGAATCGTGCTCCGACTTCGCGCCCCAGCCGAGTCATGAGTAGGGCGTGGGTCTCAGCTACGACGAAGTTGGTGGTGAAGAGATGAGCGCGCTCCTGTGCCAGCCCGATGGCAATAGCGTGTGCGAGAGAAAAGTTCTGATCCCGGGAATCAGCTAGCGAAAATTGTGCGGAGGTATCAACGAAGACACGATGAGTGCGGCTCCCTCCTCGCGCCCTCATTCGTCGTGGAGGTCTGCGTAGGCTTCGGCGAGATACTTGTGCTTGTTCTCGGAAACATCCGTTGGCCCGGTGGAACGGCCAATCCCCACGATATTCCAGAGGGGATCATCCATTGTGAATGGCTTGCCACGAGGTATTGACGGCGCTCGCTTGGTTTTTGTAGGCTTGATAGGTTTGATAAACTGGTCAACCGCCTCCCTTTGCAACCGCACCCCTTTCCCCACCCTCACCGCCGGCAGGTGCCCAGACGCAATGTAGCGTCGGACGGTAATCGGGTTGACCTTGAGTAATTGAGCAGTCTCGCGAACAGTTAAAAGTTCCATCGAACATTCACTTCAGTGTACATCAGCATGCATATTGTAACATCTGCTATCAAGGTGCAACAAAGTAGGTGTTCAGATTTCGGTGGGTGAGTTCTTGCGGCACAACTTGGAGTGTGACTGCCTGTATGGATGCTTGACTACCACGACGCGGATGATTCTTCCTGGGAGCGCGGGCGTCCTCGCCCGCCCCGCCCGCAGGCAAGATGCCTGCGCTCCCAGACAGAAGCCCCTGCTTTCCCCTCAAATCTGAACTGTTACGCAACCAAAGGTTATTTCGGCGGCAGTAGCTCGACCTCGACGCCAATCACACCCTCACCTGGATGACCGCCCAGCTTGATAAAGCCGGCCTTGCTGAGATCGGCGACGATCGGATACTTGAACCCGCCGGTGTCGCGGACGACGCCGATGATCTCGCCTTTCTGGTCGAGCCGGCGCACTCGCAACCGGCTGCCCAGCGGGTAGGAGTTAGATGCGATGGTGGTTGGGTCATTCTCATCGTAGATCTGGCCGTTCGCCATGACCTGACCATGGAACGGGCCGCCATACCAGGTCGCCTTTCCCAACATCCGATAGCCGGCGGTCAGGTCCCAGGTGCCGGAAGGTGGATTCTCCGGCCAGGTGGCGATGAACGGCAGCACATCAACTTCTTTCAAGATGTCGCCGGCGTTGGCTACTGTCACCTCGCCAGCCTTCGCCCAGGGCGTGTCAACTTTCCATTCCTGGATAACAGCCCGTTGCAGCCGGATGGCGTAGTGGTTGCCCATGTCCTCGATCCGCGAGGTCGGCAGTCCGTATAATGCCAGCGGGTCCGGTGCCGATTCGTAGCGTTTGAACATCACCGGCCGCGCCTTCACCAGTGCCAGCCGGTCGCGGACAACCGCGCTCCAGTCATTGGCCTTGTCAAAATTGGGTTCGAGGGGCCGGGGCGTCGAGCGGGCGGCATGCAACCAGTCGTCCTTGCCCAATTTTGAAAGGTCGTCGAAGACGTTGACCAGATAGACCTTCTTCTCGTTCGGCCGCCATTGGAGCATCGCTTTCTGAGTGAGTTGGGTCAGAAAGCCGCCCCACATAAAGCGGCGCGAGGCCGGATAGCCGAGCCGGTCCACGCCGCCCAATCTTTGGAACTCGCTCCAAAACTGCGCTTCTTTATCGTCAACGATCGAGTAGCCTTTGGGACTGGAGCCTGACGGAAATCCATTGGCCTCGGTGAAGAAATGGCCTTTCTCGATTGACCAACTCAATCGTACCGTCGGTTTATTGCTCTCGACCGCAAGAGCGACGCTGTTCGACAACAGCGCCAGGATAGTCAATGCGGCGACCAGACCAAACCACTTCAACTTGATCCCCAACACTCAAGATTGCGAAGAATCGGTATCTCGAAGGCTAAGATTAGCTCTAAAGATGCCAGCCCAGGCAGGCCGGTGTCAACCTAATCGGCACTTATGTATGACACCATTTACGAGATTCAAACTTTATTCAGATCTTTAAGGTGGACAGCCCTGACAAGCAGAGGTCGGAGGCCGGAAGTCAAGTAGCAGGTCTAGATTAGTTTTGTAGAGTTGAAGGCCCATAATCTGGGAGCAGCAGCCAGCCACCAACATTACACATGGCTAGTCCCTAGTTTGAAGTTGAGCTTCAGCCTGAGTATCTCCGGCCATTCCTTCTCCCACGTCAAATCGCCTGCTACTCCGAATTCTGCCTTAAGGATACTGATAAGCAACTTCTTGCAGCGTGATGCTAGATCGTGACTAACGGATGACATGTCTCCGTGAAACAGGTTGTTACGAGCAC
>JBCLEL010000346.1:0-2521 GCA_038913435.1 Chloroflexota bacterium | reverse complement strand
TGATCTTCCCCTGCTCAACGTTGACGGCGGTAGGCAGATAGAATGGAGCGATGGATACCTTATCTTGTCCACCCAAGCCGGTATTGTAGATTCTGACGGGGACCCCTTGCTGGACAACCAATCGTTTCGGCCCAAGCCGAGAATTGGCGAAGTCGTGAATAAGCGAGAATTCCTGAGTCCCCGCCCTGGTCATTTGAACCCTTGCTTCCTCAGCCGTGCCAACCACCGAGAAGGCCGCCTCGAAATCATGACCGTCGTTCCGCATACGGAACTCGCCGGTCCGATCGGGAGTGAACCCTATAACACCCATCAGTCCTGGAGGGAAGAAAGCGGTGCTCCTAACAAAAGGCTCGATGGTAAACCTGTTGACGTGCTCTAGGTGGAGTCTTGTGATGTAGAGTCGCACCGGTATGCCTTTAACAACAACGAACCTACTCGGATAGAAGCGGCTCGCTAAGTAGTTTTCTATCTCAGCTAACTCCTGGACAGCAAGGAGTGTTTCCCTGGTAGGCGAGACTGCCGGCCTCGGCGTCGGAGTGGCTGCTACAACGGCAATGGTTGGGGTTGCCGGCGGCAATGCCAGCGTTACTACAGCTTGCGGGGGAGTTGAAGTCGCTACTAGAGCGACAGTTGTTGGGGTTAGTGGCGCCGATGTCGGCGTCGCTACGGCCCGTAGAGACAGGGCAGTTGGTGTTGGTATAAACGTCGGTGTCGGAGTCACCGCCGGCGGCGCGCAAGCTCCCAACAGCCCCGCAAACGTGCTTAACGCAAAGACAAAAACCCAGCTTGGGACATTTCGCATGGAGCCATCATAGCGAAATTAGCCATAGAGGGCAAAATCTGAAGTCAGGTCGTTGGCGGTGACCGGGTTCGGGATTCTCGACCGCTTCGGATCGACTTTTACGCAGGTGGTGTCTACTCCCGCGCCGACTCTAGCTCGATCATCCCTTTGCGGATGGCGTACTTGATAAGCTCGGCCCGGCCCTTGATATTGAGCTTCTGGCAGATGTGGGCCTTGTGCGCCTCAACCGTCTTCACGCTGACGTATAGCTTATCGGCAATCGCACGATTGGTGTGACCCTCGGCAACCAGTTGCAACACCTCGCGCTCGCGCACACTGAGTAGGTCTCGCGCCGGCGCCGGCGCCTCGCCGTCGCTGGACAGACGAACGTAGTTATGGACGACACGGTCGGCGATTGACGGACTGAGATACGATCCGCCGCGATAGGCCGCCTGTATCGCCAGCTTCAACTCGGAGACGTCGGCGTCTTTTAGCAAGCCCCCTGAAGCGCCGGCCCGCAGCAGTTGCACTATGTAGTCGTCGTCGGCCGACAATGCCAATAGCAGCACCTTGACCTTATCGGAGCGCTTCTTGATTAGCTTGGTCGCCTCAACTCCATCCAGTATTGACAGCGCCGAGTCCATCAGCACAACGTCCGGCTTCAGCCGCTCGGCCTTCTCGACAGCATCCTTGCCGGTGTCGGCCTCACCAAGCACCTCGATGCCATCCTGGGCGCTGAGGAGCATGCGCAACGCCTGGCGCAACAGGGTATGACGATAGGCGACCAGCAGCCGGATCCGTTCAGTCGGCACCCCATTGAAACGACTTACTGCACCGGGAATAGTTTCGACCCGTCCAGCGCTTCGTGCCAACGATGCTGATTGCATTGTGACGACCTCCCTGTACGCTCCGCGCTCGCTATATATCGTGAACGTCGGCTGCTTGTTTAGGTGTACCCGTAGGGTGAATCCCGTAATGGAATCTCATCGCTACATTGGTAGGATAGCCGGGGAATACCATTAAGGAAGTAACCGGCGTTTCAGGAAGGTTACAGGGGATTTACCGTAAGGTTACGCTGAGTCTGAAAAATGGAGGTTAGGGAGAGGCGCTTAATGGAACTAGCTATTAGTAGTCGGCTCCAACGCGGCGCTAAGGGTGTACCCTACGCCGCGCTACTGTCAGTATATACGCCGGCTTGGCGGGATCGCGTTCGATCTTTTGCCGCAAACGGTGGATGCAGACATCAACCAACTTGGTTTCATCGCTGAATTCGGCGCCCCACACTTTGTTGAGCAACTCGTCACGCTCAATAGCGTCTCCACCATTGGCAGCCAGGTAACTCAAAAGCTCAAATTCGGTCTTGGATAGGGCGACTTCCTGCCCTCGCACGGTAACCCGGTGCCGGCGACGGTCAATCATGAGCTCGCCGAGGTCGAGCATAGCGTCATCGGCCAGTCGGTTGCCCTCGCCGGCTCGGCGTAGGACCGCCCGCAGTCGAGCGACCAACTCCGTCGGTTTGAATGGCTTGATGACGTAGTCGTCGGCCCCGTAGTCTAGCCCGCTAACTACACTCTCGGTGTCACCTATCGAGGTTAGCATGACGATAGGCACTTTCGAACGTTGGCGGATCAGTTTGCACACTTCGTAGCCGCTCATACGCGGCATCATGATGTCAAGCAGGATCAGATCGAAGGTCTCTGTTTGAAAGTTCTTAATAGCGTCCGGCCCGTCAATAGCCAG
>JBCLEL010000345.1:0-2531 GCA_038913435.1 Chloroflexota bacterium | reverse complement strand
TAGCGCGGTAAAAGAATAACAGATTTTCAGTAAGGTGACGCAGCGCCGGCTGGTGGTTTCCCACGGCTGACGATTTCCCTCAATGGCGAGGCTGCTCAAGGATGTCCATCTTTCTTTCCAAAAGGCCGATTGCTCAGCGTTGGAGGCTAGACGCGCCATCCTGACGCCGGGCTTTGATCAGGAGGCGAATCAGGTTGGATCTATTTCAGAAGTGCAAGACGTTTGACAAGCCCAAGCTGGCCGAGGCGGCCGGGATCTATCCTTTCTTCGTGCCTATTCAATCTGAAACTGGCCCCGAAGTCGTCATCAACGGTCAGCTCAAAGTGATGCTTGGCTCAAACAACTATCTCGGTCTCACCCAACACCCCAAAGTAAAAGAGGCGGCCTGTAAAGCGATCCAGAAGTACGGTAGTGGTTGTACTGGATCGCGGCTTTTGAATGGCACTCTCGACCTGCACAACGAGCTTGAAAGCCGGCTGGCGAAGTGGATGAAGAAGGAAGCGGCCTTAGTCTTTACCACCGGCTTTCAGACCAACCTCGGAGTTATAGCGGCGCTAGTTGGCCGGCACGATACTGTGGTCACCGACCGGTCGGTTCACGCCTCGATTGTTGATGGCTGCCGGCTGGCGCTGGGCGAGACAATTCGCTTCCGCCATAACGATCCCGAAGACCTCGAGCGCGTCTTGCAAAAGATTGACCCAAGTAATGGCATTTTGATCGTGGTTGACGGCGTTTACAGTATGGAGGGAGACCTTGCCGATATACCAGGCATAGTCAAACTGGCCAAAAAACACGGCGCCAGGCTTATGATTGATGACGCTCACAGCGTGGGCGTGTTTGGTGACCAGGGGCGTGGCACCGCCGACCACTTCGGACTTCACGACCAGGTTGACCTGGTGATGACTACCTTCAGCAAGTCATTTGCTTCGATTGGAGGCTTTGTCGCGGCTGACCTTGACGTAATTTACTACATCAAGCACAATGCCCGATCTTTTCTTTTCAGCGCCAGCCTTCCGCCGGCCAGCGCCGCCGCTGCCCTGGCGGCTCTCGACATAATTGAGAACGAGCCGGAGCGACGGGATAGACTCTGGGCAAATGCCAAGCGAATGAAGAAAGAGCTGTCCGGACTTGGTTTCAACACTGGTAACAGCGAAAGCCCCATTGTGCCAATCATCGTTGGCGAAGAGATGCGGCTGGCGGTATTCTGGCGACGGTTGCTAGACGCCGGCGTATTCACCAATGCGGCCGTCAGCCCAGCGGTTGAGCCGGACCGGGCGCTCATCCGCACCAGCTATATGGCGACTCACACCGAGGAACACTTGAACCGCGCCCTCGAAATCTTTGCCAAAGTAGGCAAAGAGTGCTCACTCATCTAGGCGTATCGAACCGCTGACGGATGTCTGAATGTCAGGTTTTACTTGCGATGTCCGACACTGGCGGCGGCCATCGCGGTCTTTGCAAGGCGCTTAAGAGTAGCCTGATTAAACAGGGCTGTCCAGACGATGGGGTTGCTATCGTTGACTGCTTTCGGCTGGGCCGACAGTCCTGGGTAGATTCGATAGCCGCTCGCTATGGAGACATTATCCGGCTTACACCCAAGGTCTACGGCGCCATCTTTCACCTCACTGATGAGCGTCCCTTCGATTCGTTGCTTCGCGACATGATCGACACCACAACCTCTGTCAAGATCGCACAATACCTGATTCAAACTCGCCCATCGGTGATCGTGTCCGCGCACGCGCTGCTCACTTCTCCGCTCGGACGCGCACGCCGGCTGGCCGGCTCAAACGCGCCCTACTTTGCCGTTGTAACTGAACTGGTCACTGTTCACCGGTGCTGGAACGTCCCATCAGTCGAGAAATATTTCACCGCCACCACACCGGCAACCAACGGCCTGATTCGGGCCGGCGTTAGCGTTGACCGGATCGAGCAGTTGGGACTACCGCTTGACCCGCGCTGCCGGCCGGATGAATCGCGGCGGCGAGCCATTCGTAGCGAGCTTGGGTTAAAGCCGGATGATTTCTGCGTGCTGATGATCGGTGGCGGCGAAGGCGCCGGCCAACTGGAACGGCAGGCGCTAGCGACCGCCGACCTCGGGTTCATTCACCTTCTGGTTGTCTGCGGACGCAACGAACGGTTGCGCTCGTCGCTTGCTGAAAGGCTTGATTCAAAGTGGCATAAGGTGTACGGCTACGTTGACAAC
The DNA here is from genome assembly GCA_038913435.1 of Chloroflexota bacterium. GTDB lineage: Bacteria > Chloroflexota > UBA6077 > FW602-bin22 > JBCLEL01 > JBCLEL01. Next base: position 328 of record JBCLEL010000345.1, on the reverse strand, counting down.
GTGCCGGACCTGATGCTAGCGAGCGATGTCGTCGTGTCAAAGGGCGGCCCGCAGACCTTGAGTGAGGCATTGGCCTGTGGCCGGCCGGTTTTAGTGACCAGCGTTCTCCCCGGACAGGAGGAGGGCAATGAGCGCTACATAGCGGACAACGGCGCTGGCTATGCTATCCATTCACCTGAGGAGCTAGTCAGCCGGCTCTCCCAACTGGCGGCAGACGCAGCCTTGCGCCATCGGCTCTCTTCCCAAGCAGCCCGACTTGGCACGCCGGATGCCGCCGACGCCATCGCCCGCCGGCTGCTGGAAGCGCGCAGTTGAACGTGGACGGAAT
>JBCLEL010000344.1:0-2533 GCA_038913435.1 Chloroflexota bacterium | reverse complement strand
CGCAAGGCCCGTGGCTGACGTTAAATTGCCCGCTCCAATCGAGATAGATACTGGCACGAGCTTCGGCCACCCTGGAGTCCAGGTTCTCCGTAGTCCGATAGTGGGCTGTACGGCCGGTAAACTCGCTCGACCGAACGGAAGCCGTCTGTCCATTCTCCCAAGTAACTTCTATAGAGCCTGGCGCATTTTCAGCGCCGTTAATTTGCGTGATAACGAAGTGCCACTCATCGTCTTCGCACGAATAGTTTTCCATCCCTTTGGCGACGATGAGTTGCGTGTTGGCCGGCGTCTTGGTCACAGTAGAAGTCAGCGTGTAGCTCGTCGTGGCCGTTGAGGTATTCGTCGGCGTCACCGTTGGCGTCACTGTCGGGCTGTAGGTCTCGGTGACGGTCGTGATGCTGGTCGGCGTTCGCGTCGCGGTGAACGTCCTTGTCGGCATCACGGTCGGCGTGCTAGTCAGCGTGAAAGTGACAGTGGCGGCCTCGGTTGGCGTCTGAGTTGGCGTCGCCGTATTGGTCGCCGTGGGGCTAAAAGTCCTGGTCGCGGTTGAAGTGCTGGTTGGTGTCGTAGTGGGTGTCTGCGTCACGGTGAACGTCACCGTCGGCGTTTCGGTCGGCGTTTCGGTCGGCGTTCTGGTCGCAGTATTGGTCGCGGTCGGACTGAAGGCAATGGTCGCGGTTGAAGTGCTGGTCGGTGTCGTAGCGGGTGTCTGCGTCACGGTGAACGTCACCGTCGGCGTTTCGGTCGGCGTTCTGGTCGCAGTGTTGATCGCGGTCGGACTGAAGGTATTTGTCGCGGTTGATGTGCCGGTCGGTGTCGCGGTGCGTGTCTGAGTCGCCGTGAACGTCCTAGTAGACGTTTCGGTAGGCGTCCTGGTCGCCGTAAAGGTCGCGGTGGCGGTCTCGGTTGGCGTCTGAGTCGGCGTGTGGCTCGGTGTCGGCGTTAGGGTATTTTTCGGCGTTTCGGTGGGCGTTGTCGTTTGACTGAACATCTCAGTGACGGTCGCTGTGCTGGTCGGCATCTGAATCGAGGTGCTGGTGGGTGACGGCGTAAAGGTGAATGTCGCAACTCTTGTAGGCGTAATTGTCGCAGTGCTTGTCACAGTGGGCGGTATCTGGGTGAAGTTCACCGCGTTGTAGTGGTAGGTGGAGCCGGGCACCGACGAAATGTAACGGATGTCGTAGCGGTGCACACCGGCGACATTTAGGTTGTCAAAGACCGGCGCCTGCCCAATGTAGGAGGCGACTACATTGACGCTGTCTTCATAAAGAAACCAACTGCCGGAAGGACTGCTCAGCGTGGGATTGCGCTGAACCATGATGCTAGCAACATCGGCAAGGTTCCCAACGCGGATGAACGCGCCATCGGTTACGCTGCCACCGCCCAATTGCTGCTGTATCGTTATCGGCGCCGGCGTAGCCGTCGGCGTGACGGTAGGAGTTATCGTTAGCGTAGGCGTGTAGATCGGCGGCTCAGTTGGCGTGGAGGTGTCGGCCGGTGTCTGAATCGGCGTCCTAGTCGCGGTTAATGTTGGCGACGTAGAATTTGTTGGTGTTTTGGTGGGGGTTTGGGTCACCGTGAGGGTCGCATTAGCAGTTCCAGTCGGGGTCTCAGTCGAAATCCTAGTCGCAGTCGAGGTAGGAGTTGTTGTAACAGTAGTCGTATTTGTGGGCGTAGGCGTCGTAGTGGGTGTAGGCGTGCTGGATGTGGTTGCAGTTGAGGTGGTGGTCGGTGTCGAGCCGCCGCAGTCAATCCTGTCATACGTGATGCTGGAATAGAAAAAGACTCCATCAGAGCGGTCGGTAATGTACCGTATGTCGAATTTATGGATTCCAGGCTCGTTGAGGCCGTCAAATATCGGATCCGAGCCTATGTAGGTGGCGATTTGGGTTACACCGTCACGATAGAGGAAGAAACGACCGGAGGCGCTAATTCGATTCAAGTCTCGCTTGACTTCAATTCGGTTTGCGTCGGTCAAATTGCCCAGATTAATCCAAGAGCCGTCAACAATCGAGCCAGCGCCTTTGAGTGCAGTAGTGCACGACTCTTGCGCAATCAGGTCAGGTAGGGAATAGGATGCCGCATAGCTCGGCGTTGATGGAATCAACGAGCTAAGGAGAGAGATCAATATCCAAATGCGTAGAAATGTAAACCGCATCTGCTGCCTACTACCACCGACCTGCGCGATTTTTCGCTAACCTGGCGACTCAGACCCTGATCGCCTTAGGTGCGGCTTTCCAACCGATAGCCGCTCTGTTCACTTGGCCTCGCCTGACGAACTCAATGTGAGCCTCGCGTTGACGATATTCCTCAGCACCCGGGACCAATCGCCAATTGGACGCAGCTTCGACCAAGCACTTACGTATGAAATTATCGAGTGTTAGTAGGGGAATATCTAGGGGAATAGCGCCTAATCACTTAGCTATTTAGTACTAGCTAGGGGTAGGATAAATGTCCTATTATTCAGTATCGCTTAAGGGCTTGGATATTTCGGGGCGGAGGAAACCCTGACGAGGTAGGTGAAAAACTGAAA
>JBCLEL010000343.1:0-2546 GCA_038913435.1 Chloroflexota bacterium | reverse complement strand
TGCCACAACACCGCCGGCGTCACCTTGTCGCTGAAAAACTTATTTGGACTGTTGCCTCGCCGGATGTACGGCGACCTCAACCGGGGGTTTATGCACCAGAACACATTTCGTCTTATGCGGATGTTTGTTGACATCAACCTAACCTTCCCGAACGTGTTGCAGGTAATTGATGGTGTCGTTGGGGCAACCCATAGCCAGCGTGGCGAGCCGGTGGAATCAGAGGTGATACTGGCCGGCGCCAACGCCGTCGCCACCGACTCAGTGGCAAGCTGGCTGATGGGCTTCGACCCTGAAACCGATTATCCGACTCCGCCGTTCTATATGGCCGAGAACCACATCAAGCTGGCGGCCCAAGCCGGCCTCGGCCCAAATCGGCTGGCCGACATCGAGGTGGTAGGGGAAAATATCAGGCCAATGGCTGGCCTGTTTGAATCGAAGCCATACTTCGTTGGCGAGCGGGCAGAGCTTCACCGCCGCGAATCGCGCCAGCAGGCGGCGGAATACCTGCGCCAACGCGAGCAGCTTTTAGAGCGGTATCTGGGTAAATACGTCTTACTGGTTGATGGCAAGGTGGCAATGGTAAGCGACACCATTGCCGAGGCGATGGCCTGCCGGTACACGGACCCTGACTTCTACCGGGGCTTCCTCACCCAGGTGTTGCCGGACGAAGTACAGAGCGAGAAGATCGAAGCCTATCTATCTGGCTGAGGCGACAGCCGGCTGCATCAAGTCGCCGATCACCTCACGCACCAGGTCGGCCGGCACGCTGGATTCGATGCGTGTTTTGCCGATTCCTTCCAGCAAAACCCAGCGTATCGCTTTGTCACGTACTTTCTTATCCAGCGCCATAGCCGCAAAGATGCCGTCTAGGACGATACGATCTCTCATTTCAGCCGGAAGTCGCGTCGGCAACCCGAAGGCGCGCAGCGCCGCCTCTTGGCGGTCAACTGTTCGCCCATCCAGTAGATTCAGGCGCTTGGCGATCAACGCGGCGCCGGCCATGCCAACGGCTACCGCTTCGCCGTGCAGCAACTCCCCATAGCCGAGCGACGCTTCTAAGGCGTGGCCGATGGTATGACCATAGTTCAAAATCATGCGCAGGCCGGTCTCCCGTTCATCCTGCTCTACAACCTTGATCTTGTGCTGAGCGCAACGCTCGATGACCTCGACCAAGCGTGGGCTGCTCAGGTCGAGTAGGCCGGACGCTTCCTTTTCGAGGATGCCGAGCAGACCTTCATCTAGGATCATCGCGCACTTGACCGCCTCAGCCCAGCCGGCGGCGATCTCCCGTCGCGGCAAAGAGCGCAGGGTGTCCACATCGGCGAAGATCAGACTAGGTTGATGGAACGCGCCTACCAGGTTCTTACCCTGTGGCAGATTGACCGCTACCTTGCCGCCGATTGCGCTGTCAATCATAGCCAGCAGGGTGGTGGGCGATTGAACCAACGGCAGGCCGCGCAGATAGGTGGCGGCGGCAAAGCCGGCCACGTCGCCGATAACCCCACCTCCCAGCGCAACTACATTATCCGTGCGCTCGGCCCTGTGGCTGGCCAGCCATTCGTAAATCCGATAGGTGACTTGCAGCGCCTTGGTTGGCTCGCCGGCTGGCAAGACCAGCGACTCCGGCTGAAAGCCGGCTGCTGACAGTCCGGCCATCGCCTTTGGCCCGTGAATGGGGAAGACGCGCTCGTCACTGACGAGAAAGGCCCGTCCGCGCAGGCCGGCTTCGCCCATCTTTTGTCCTAGTTGGCCTATCACCCGGTCGCCGACGAAGTAGCTGTTCACCGCATGCGCTCCTTCAGCTCTGCTAACACCAGCTCGGCAACTTCGGCCGGCGTCAGCCCTTCGGTGTCAATCTGCCAGTCGGTTGCCTGATAGTGCTGCTCGCGCTGGGCCAGCAGAGTAGTGATACGTTGGAGCGGGTCCGGGGATGTCAACAAAGGCCGCTCCGAAACGCCCCGGTCAGCTTCTAACCGATGCAGAATGGTCGCCGGCTTCGCCGCCAGCCGGGCAACGTAGTTGCCATTCATAACGACCTGCTTGTTGCGCTCGTCAACGATGGCCCCGCCACCGAGACTGATGACCTGCTTGACGCCGGCGCATACCTCGGCGACCACCTCACGTTCGTAGGTGCGAAACCGGGTCTCGCCCTCCTCACCGAATATCTGCTCAATAGGCCGGCCGTGCCGGCCGACGACCTCCTGGTCGGAGTCAACGAATCGCCAGCCAAGCCGCTTGGCTACCAATCGGCCCACCGAACTCTTGCCGGCGCCGCTGAAACCAATGAGGACCAGGTTGCCGGTCATCAGGCCGCTATCTTCGTGACCCGTCGAGCGGCGCTGATAGCAACTTCGATGTCCTCCGGCTCGATGCCATAGTGCGTCACCATGCGAACCTGAGTCGAGTTCATCGCGTGGAACATGACGCCTTCTTTCGCCATCCTGGCCACGAATTCCTGCGGCGTCAGTCTGCCGCCCACTTCATAAATCAGAATGTTGGTCTGGATGATGTCAAGATTGAGCCGGATACCAGGCAACGACACCAGC
>JBCLEL010000342.1:0-2558 GCA_038913435.1 Chloroflexota bacterium | reverse complement strand
GCGGTTTCCCACCGCCAGCGCGCGCCGGACTACCGTTGTGCGGGCGGCGTCTTCCAGGCGGTCATCCAGCGGCGTTAGCGGCTCACCGTAACCGCGCCTGAGTAACGCCAGCCGAATCAAGTGATCGGCGAAGGCCGGGTTCTTCGGCAAGAGTGAGCCATGCATATAGCAACCAAAGGCGTTGCGATAGATCGCGCCCTCCGTGCCATCCTGGCCGTTATTGCCGAAGCCACGGATAACCTTGCCCAGTGGCCGGACGCCAGGACCCAGATATGTTCTACCGCTGTGGTTCTCGAATCCAACCATCGTCGTCGAAACACCATCCAGGTCAGCCTCGATGACTATGTCACCGATCAGCCGGCGGGCGCCGGCCTCGGTCCAGGCGTCGAACAGGCCAATGCCGGCGATCTTCCGTCCATCCCCGGCCAGAAAGTGCTCGCCAAGCAACTGGTAGCCCCCACAGATTGAAAGGACGACCAGGCCATCCCCCACCGCCGCTCGCAGATCATCGCCTTTTTCGGTGTTGAGTAGATCGTCGGAGACTGCTAGCTGCTGGCGGTCCTGGCCGCCGCCGATGAAAGCGATTTCACATCCAGTGAAATCAACCGGCTGGCCGATTCCAACCTGGACGATCTCGCACTCGATTCCGCGCCACTCGCAACGCCGGCTAAGGGAGATAAGGTTGCCACGGTCGCCGTAGATGTTCATTGACAATGGGTACAGGTGACAGATTCGCAGTTTCAAGCCTTAACTCGCCTCATTCTGACCAAAATGGTCTCACTAACCCCTTGCGCGCAAGAAAGGTATGCAGCGATAGCAAGGCGGAATAGGTTGGCAGTACCATGATGCGCTGGCCGGCCGGCGTCATCTGCGCTGTCCGCGTCACCGCCCGGCTGACATCCGGGCCGCCGTCTTCGATCCGGCTGCTATCAACGCCGGCATAGCGCAACCGCACCGCCATATCGCCGGCCCGGGCCCCAGACACTACGAATCGGCAGGGCCAATCGGCAACCTTCTCGAAGTCGGCGTCCCAAAGCCAGGAAACGTCCGTTCCGTCGGCCAGGTTGTCGTTGATGGCGATCACGGTCACTGCGCCAGGGCCAACCTTGCCGATGGTGGCCAACACCTGGTTGCAGCCAACCGGATTCTTAATCAGCGCGATGGTCAGCTTGCGACCGTCGAGGACCACCGACTCCATCCGACCGAATACGGCCTCGCTGTTTTCACTGGCGCGCGCCACCAGGTCAAGTCCTAGTGACGCTGCTTGGGCGATTGCCGCCGCGCCGGCCAGGTTGTAGAGATTGTACACGCCGGCCAGCGGAAAGCTGATGGGCCGACGGGCCTCGCCGGCTAATAGCTCGACCGCGCTGCCTTCCTCAACTCCCGGGCGAACCACAACTGACGCCGGCTGATTGGCAAAGCCGCAAGAGCCACAGCGGAAACGACCGAGGTGCGAGTAGCTAACCGCCTGATACTCCAGCAGACGCTCGCAGCGGGGGCAGATCAAGGAATCCGCGGCATGCTCCGGCGCGGACGATTGACCTAGCTCCGCCGAGAACGGCATTATCCTTTGTGGTAGGCCCTCAACCAGGTGGGTAATGGCTGGATCGTCACCGTTGTAAACCACAGTCGCCTCCGGTTCCAGCCGTTCCAAAGCGCCGCGCCACAGACGCAAGACCGCGTCAATCTCACCATAGCGGTCGAGTTGATCGCGGAACAGGTTCAGCAGCGCCACAACCTTCGGTTGCAACTCAACCGCTAGACCCGGCAATGCCGCTTCATCAGCTTCAAACACTCCCCAGTCAACCGACAAGCCGTTAAATGGACTCGCCGCTCGAATCATCGCCGAGGCGACGCCGGAATCCAGGTTGGCGCCGGACCGGTTCTGAACGATTGTGTAGCCGGCCTCTTTTAAGATGGACGAAACCAGCCGGGCGGTCGTGGTCTTGCCGTTAGTACCAGCGATGAGGATCGCGCCACAGCGCAGGCCGGTTGCCAGCTCGCTTATGAGGCGCGGGGCGAGCCGCAAGGCTAACAGGCCAGGCACAGTCGTGCCGCCGCCAAGTTGCAACCGCCGGCTGGCAAGCGCGATAAGGCGTCCGCCGGCTACGGCCAAGCTAGTTGAAAGACGCATCATGAGACCAGGCTGACCAGATCACCAGAAGGATACTTCTCCGGCTCAGGCGGCGTTTGAACGTTCATAACCCACTCTCAGACCGCTTAGTTGGTAGTTTATAATTGTTCAGATTCGTGAGGTTTCGTCCCCCTCACTGCCAGCATTGGGTGAAGCCGACCTCATCCCCCTGTCCCCCTTCTCCTGCGTGTATAGACCGGAGACATGGTAAACATATGTTCGGGGACATGGTATACAGGTCAGGATCAATGATTCGATCATTTGAAACGAAGAAAAGGGAACAGTGAAAGCTAATCCAGCCGTTCCCTTCCCTTCTGGGCCGCTCCCATTATAAGCCGAAAATACCAAGGGCAACGAACTGGTGGGGGACACCCCCACATCCCCGGCAAGGGCTTCGCCCTTGCAACCCCTTGGTGATTCTTGC
>JBCLEL010000341.1:0-2563 GCA_038913435.1 Chloroflexota bacterium | reverse complement strand
GTTAATGAGTGCCGAAAAGAAAGAGCTATTCTCAGAAAAAGTGTCGGCAGGAAGCCGGACGTACTTTTTTGATGTGAAGCAGTCTAAAGATGGAGTGCGGTATTTAGTAATCAGTGAGTCAAAGCAAGTAGATACGAATTACAGACACAATCGAGTAATGGTGTTTGAAGAAAACCTGGAAGGGTTTTGCGTTGGCTTCAACAAAGTAACTGAGTTTTTAGGCGTAAGAGGCAAGTCCAAGTCGTATGGCCTTGATGAATTGCGGCGAAAGTACCCAAAGGCCTACGAAAAATGGCCCCCTGAAGATGATGAGAAATTGAAGATGAAACATGGCGAAGGAATAAGCGTTTCTGAATTAGCAAGTTTGTTTCAGAGACAACCCGGCGCAATTCGGTCACGGTTGGCACGTCTAGGACTAGAGATTAGCGAACCCAGCCAACAATGATAACCTTTTGCAGGAGATTGTAGGGGATTACATATCTCCACGCTGATAGTCGGCGTGTCGAGTATCTGACACTCGTTAGACTCTCCAATGACTGATCAGCAAGAGACAGACCCTATTCCAGATTAGAATTGAGATAAGGTGCTGAAATGCCGTTTTGTACTGAGTGCGGCGCGAAGTACGACGATAGTGACCGGCGTTGCCCAAGCTGCGGGGCAGAGTTTGAAGCCGAAGGCTTCATCTCCGAGCATAACGAGCGCCTTTATCGAGAAGAGTTCCAGCAGATCAGCGCCCGGATAGCCGGCCTGAGCCAACAGGTGCGTCAGGCACGTGCTAGTGGGCAGAACCGTGACCCGGCGTTGATCCGTCAGCTTGAGGCGGGTTTTCAAGATGCCCTCAGCAATCTGCTCCAACTGCCGGCCCCAGCCCGCTATGAGGAAAGTCATCAGGCGTTGATGGGTGGCGCGCGGGAGATGGCCGCCGGCCTGGCCGCAATCAACTCGCTCATCGGCAAGCCGGACCAGCTTGCCACCGAACGGTCGCTGCGCGGCGTAGCATCGGCCGTGAGCCTCTTCCAACGCGGCGTGCAACTGTTTGCTAAAGTGCCAGTTGGCGACGGTGAAGCGGGGGTCGCCACCGGAGGAGGAGAACATCCAGGGGACGATATTGCTGCCGTTGAACAGTCCGTCGAGGACATGGCCGCCCAGGAAGATTTAACTCAACAACCTTTCAAGGATGAGGCCCTTTCAGCAGCGGCAGAAGTGGCAGAGCCGGCGATTGACGAACAACCGGTAGCGGACAAAATAGACGATACTGATATTATTGAAGCAATAGACAGGGAGGTGGCTGCTATGCAATCTTTACCTGACCCATTAGAGCGTAGATCCGCGCCGGTGAGTCCATCCTCTCAGCGAGAGCAACCTCTGGACAATCTGCTGATAGAGGTCGAGAGCGGCTGGGTAAGCCGGCGCGGTGAAGTTTACCGCGAAATTGACGAATCCGTCCGTCGGGCTATCGGCAACGCAGTGAATACCGCGCACCAGACCCGGTTGCGCTTGCAGGAAGAGCTGCGTCTCACCACCGAGCAGCTTGCGGCGGAGAAGGACCAGTTGGAATCGGAGGTGGTCGCCTTACGCCGGGAGGCGCTGATGCTGCGCGAAGAGCTTGAATATTCCCACCGCGAGCTGTCCGACATCGAAAAGTCAATGACGGCGCTGGAGACCAGCCGCAACGCCATGGTCCGCGACGCCGAGTCGCACAAGAATCGCCTATTGTACGAGATCGAGTCGCTGGCCGCTCAGTTGACGAATATGCGCGAAAACATCCTGGGTCTGCTGGGCGCCACCCAGACGATGGGCCGGCCTGGGCAGGGTACGCGCCAGCCAGCCACCGTTCCTGCGCCGACACCGATCCGACCGAGACCGAGCGAGCGGGAAAGCTTTGTGTCGCCGGCCGGCCCCCTATCACCAGGATTCGAGCCGATGGCCGGGCCAGAGCCGGAAGAATCCACCGACGAGCGGGAACCATCTTTACCCGAAACAATGCCTGGTTTCGAAGCGCCGGCGATGATGGCGGGAGAGATGGAGGAGCCGGCCGGCGGCGAGCAGCAGTCTTTATCTGAGACGATGCCCAGCTTTGAAGCGCCGGCGATGATCACTGAGACGGAGGAGGCGGCCAAGGAAGAGTCCGGGTCGGACGCGCTATCGTTCGGGTCGCTCGATTTTGGTCCATCGGTAGCAACCGAGCCTGAGCAAGAAGAACCACCGGCGCCAGTGATTCCGCAACGGCCAGTCCGGCCAACCATGCCGCCACCGGTGGCGCAGCCGGCTCCCGCCGAAGCGCCGGCCGAGGTGTACGAGCCGGCGGCGCTGGCATCCACCAATCTGAAGATCACCAACCTGGCGAATATCTCGGAGGGTATGCAAATCAGGAAAGCGATCAAGTCCATCGCTGGAATCAAGTCGCTGTCGTTTCCGCAGTACCGCGATGGAACTATGATGATGGTAGCCCGGCATGATCGCGGCGCTGCGCTGGTTGACCAGATTGCCAATTCGACCGACGGCAAGCTGTCGGTAGTGATGAACCAGATGCCGGACCAGCTTGAACTGGCAGCGACGCGTT